>SFMI01000044.1 GCA_004554425.1 Candidatus Saccharimonadota bacterium
GTAACTGCTGTAGTCATTAAATAAGAGGAGTCAATTCAAGATGGCCAATCCTAAATATAAAACCCCCCGTTCAAAGACCCGTAAGCGTCGTTCTCATCTCGCTTTGGTGATGCCCAATGTAGTAGCTTGCTCTAACTGCGGCGCTCCCAAACTTCAGCACCACATCTGCAAAGCTTGCGGTCAGTACAATGGAAGACAAGTTTTAGCTTCCAACGACGCGAACGAGAACTAATAGCGAATATATGCTTAACTGCGGCACCGATACAAAGGGCTAGGCGCCGCCGTAGTTTATTTTCTTGCAAGGGAAGATAAATAAGGCGGTGTGTAAAAAAACTTTGTAACTGTGTCGTTTTTTTTTGAAAAAATGGGGGAGAATGCTGTTTGCGAACAGCTAATGTGAGGATGTTTATGCAAAACATTAGTTTGGAAGGTTCAGTAGCTGTTGTTACCGGATCCGGACGCGGAATCGGACTTTCTATCGCTCGTCAGTTAGCTAAGGCCGGAGCTACTATTGCTTTAGTGGATATCAACCAAAGTTTAGTAGAAGCTGCCGCCGCTGGGCTGAATGAAGAGTTTGGCCAATTGGCTAATGCTTTTGTTGCCGATTTAACTGATGCCGACCAAGTAAAAGAATTATTTGAAAATATCTATGCCAAGTTGGGTAAAGTTGACATCTTGGTCAATAACGCCGGCATAACCCGCGACAGTTTAATGCTGCGCATGAAGGAAAGTGAGTGGGACGCTGTTATTAACACTAACTTGCGCTCGGCTTTCCTTTGCACTAAAGCTGTGGTCAAAGCTATGATGAAGCAGCACCACGGCAAAATCATCAATATTTCTTCCGTTGTGGGTATTATGGGTAACCCTGGACAAGCCAACTACTGCGCTTCTAAGGCCGGCTTAATTGGCTTTACCAAGTCTTTGGCTCGTGAGCTCGGCTCCCGTGGCGTCAATGTAAATGCAATCGCTCCTGGTTACATTCAAACCGATATGACTGAAAAATTGCCCGAATCTGCCAAAGAAGCCATGCTGAGCCAGGTACCTCTCAACCGTCCCGGCCAGCCTGAAGACGTCTCCAAAGCCGTTTTCTTCTTGGCTTCTCCTTTAGCCGACTATCTTACTGGTCAGGTTATTTGTGTAGATGGCGGCATGGCCATGTAAAAAAAAATCCTGCAGTCGGCTTAAAAAAAGGTTTTAGCGACTGTTGGTGGTATGCTTCAAGGCACAAACATTGTAGTTTTTCTTTTATTACTTTTGGAGGTCTTTAAAAATGGATATTGAGAACATCAGAGAGCGCGTTATCAAGATCGTCGTAGATCAGCTGGGTGTAACTAAAGATCGCGTAACCGATGACGCTTCTTTCACCAACGACTTGGGCGCTGACTCTTTGGACGTTGTAGAGATGGTTATGGCCTTCGAAAACGAGTTCGGCATTGAGATTCCCGACGAAGATCAGGACAAGATTACCAATGTCGGCGACGCTATCAAATACTTAGCCGAAAGAGCCTAGTAATCATCTTTTGTTCTAATTGAACACCAAACAAAGAGACCGCCTCGGCAAAAGCCGGACGGTCTTTTTGCTAGTCAGTATATATTGTCGACTTAATTGAACTTAAAAGTATCGACTACATGCTTAAAAGCAGCTTCAGCTTCTTCTTGATTGGCTTGAGAAGAAGAGCAAGCTATATTCCAAAGCAATTTGTCATGGAAAGCGTAAAGTTGCTGTCCCCAAACTTTGGTAGTGCCTTCTAAATATGTGTAAGTAAGTTGTAAAGCAATTTCTCCGTCGAGCTTAACTTCTTTTTGCTTCAAAATCTCCGATTCGGAGCGTTTTAAAATTTGATTTTGAAACTTTCTAGTAAGTTCGGCAGTAGCTTCTGGATTTTCGCTCCAGCTGGTCATAGTGCCCAAATTTACGGAAGTAACGCTGACGAATTGCTCAGGGTCTTTAATAGCTGTGTAGCGCACGACTTGCTCGCCGTCTTTGGCTTCTTGAGCGTCTTTTTGCTGGCGCCAAATTTCCGCAGGTGGAGGAGCAAAAGTGACGCTTTTAGCGTTAATTTTATAATTTTGAGGCTGCGTAGAAATTTGCGGGCCGGAGCAGCCTACAGCACAAAGTAAGCAAACTACGGCTGCGCTTTTAAGAAGCAAGTTTTTAATATGCATAGTAGTAAGTTGTTCCTTTTCTGTTATGGCTTAGAGGCGGGCCCTTTCGCTAGATCGAAAAATTTAACCTGGCTTCAAAGTTGCCCATCTCGTGAAATTTAAAGGGTCTGGTTAGTAGCTTCTTTGGCTTGAGCTTCGTCAATCATTTTTTGGAACTCTTCATCTTTTAGCTGGGAAGTAACTTTATCGATAGCTTGTTGCACCGCTTCGTCAAGTTTGGGCTTGTCTGCTTTTTTGCTTTTGATATTTTTCAATGAGGCCCAGACTGCGTCGCCCACAGCTTTGAAAAGACGCTTAAATGACTCGCCTGAGGGTTTGATATCAGACTCAAACCAGAGCATACAAGCGTAGCCTATAGCTATAGTACAAGTGGCGGCAATAGAAGCAGAAACCAACCATCCTGGAGGGCCGGCCATTTGACTTAACTGACCGGCTAAAGTACGCCCCAAAAAGCCTATCCCTAAAGTGGTCAGCAATTCTGAAGCCATTTTGTAAGTGATCGGTCTATCATAAACTCTGGCCAAGCTCAAGACCATGGTTATTTGGTTAGCAGTTAGGGGGATAAATGAGGCAAAGGGGAGCGGAGTTAAAGCTATGGCGCCAGATATAACTGTAGCTCGACGAATGGCTTGCCAGCCTAACTTTTGGCGCATAGTTGGTATCAATTTGCCCATTTCCCCCAATAAACGCGGCTCTGTATAAGCTGCAGCCAAGAGCAAATCGTAAACGCCTTCCTTATTTTGGGCAGAAATAGCATAAAGTTGTTCCGGCAACAAACCTAAGGAGGCGGCAGCGGTAAATTTTGCCTTATCTCTAAGCTTTTTGTCTATAAGGTCCATTTTATTTAAAGCTATTAAATAAGGCTTATGCAAACTTTTAAATGTATTGTAAAGATTGCGATCGGCTACGGTAATGCCTCGGGAAACATCAAAAAGGATAATTAAAAAGTCTGCCTTTTCCGCTTCTTGCATAGCCAAAGCACTTTCTAATTGGCCGCCTTCGGTGGCGTTGTTAAATCCTGGAGTATCGATAAGCGATATGGCTCCGGCTGCGACATTTTGAGCTTTTACAGTAGTGCCGGGAATAGGGGAAACATCTGCTGTTTCGCCGATACCATTAAGTAAAGCATTAAAAAGCGTCGACTTGCCTACATTAACTGGCCCCAAAACGGCTATTTTGGAAATAGGAGCAAAAGCTGGCCCGGCCTGACGCTTAAGCAATTCCATAATATCGCCTAGGGCAGCCGGATTGGCTTGGGCAATGTTGCTGAAAAGTTTTATATTGAGATTGAGCTCTTTGCGTAAATCGGCAGGCACAAAATTCCAGGCTGTTTGCGCAATGGCTTCGCTTCCTGGAGGCAAAGTAGCCAAGTATTTGTTAAATTCATCGCTTTTGACTGAGCTACTATTCGCTTTGCCCGAAGACAATGCGGCTAAGCTTTTATTAACTTTATCCATATCGTTTTTGACACTTTCTTGTTGGGCAACAAATTACAGCGCAATTTCGAGCTTATAGTTACTAAAAATTGATTTATTTAATCTTGCTTTTGCCAAAAAGTAAGCGAAGTTTCGCCAAAGCGTTTATCTTTTATTACTTTAAAATTGGCAAAATCTTGGGGATAGTTTTCTTTGTGATGATATTCAAATACTACTATGGCACCTGGAGCGGTGTACTTATCCAATAGAGCTAGTGTTTGCGGGCCAGCTTCGCTGTTGTAGGGCGGATCGGCTACGATAATATCAAATTGGCGTCCGTTTAGCTTCTCTAAAGCTTTGGGCAATTGGCCAAAAATGATTTGGCCCTTATTCTCGACAGCTTCGTGTAAAAATTTTAGTGAGCGGCGATCGCCTTCTACAAAAGTGGTTTCGGCACAGCCTTCTTCTAAAAGAGCTAATCCTAAAGAGCCGGTACCGGCAAATAAATCTAGCACCTTACTACATTCGTCGATATAAGGGCGTAAAGTAGCCGTTAAAGCTTCGCGTGTTTTGCTGGTAGTGGGACGCATCCAAGTACGCGAAGGCAGATGGGGATTTTTATTCATGCTATTTATTATGCTCCTATAACAAGGTTAATTTTGTTTCTCGTCGCTCTCTTCCTGGTTTAAGTCTTCTTCAGCCGGATAGCGATCGGCATAGATGGCCGCTTCTTGCTTGGCCAATTCCAAAAGGTGGCGATCGCGCAGTAAATCGGCGCACATCAATTCGGGGAAGCCTGACTGGCGTGTGCCAAAATAATCGCCGGGACCGCGAATTTCCAAATCTTCTTCAGCTACTTCAAAACCGTCGGAAAGGCGAGCTACTGCTTCTAATTTACGATTGGAAGGCGAATCGCTGGAAGCTAAAAACAAACAATAAGATTGCAATTGGCTGCGCCCAATGCGACCGCGCAACTGATGAAGCTGAGCCATGCCAAAGCGGTTGGCGTCTTGAATTAAAATAACTGTGGCATTGCCTACATCTACACCAACTTCAATAACTGTAGTGGAAATTAAAATATCGAAGCCGCCATTGCGAAATTGCTCCATAACGGCTTCTTTCTCAGCAGCTTTCATTTTGCCATGGAGCAAGCCGACCCGGTATTTTTTGAAGACGCCTTCTTTTAAGCGCTCAGCTTCTTGCACAGCGGCGCTAGCTTCTAGTTTATCGCTTTCGTTGATAAGAGGGCATACTATATAAGCTTGTCTGCCTTCTTCAATTTGAGAAGCGATAAATTTATAAGCGCGGTTGGCCTCTTGAAAGGGGACACAGCGTGATTTGATAGGCTGGCGTCCCGGTGGTAATTCGTCCAATTTGGAAAGGTCCAAGTCGCCGTAAATAGTTAAAGACATGGTACGTGGAATAGGTGTAGCTGTCATTAGCAAAACGTCGCAATTTAAGTGCGTTCCGCTTTTGCGGCTTAAGGCTTGGCGTTGCAAAACGCCGAATTTATGCTGCTCGTCTACGACAACCAAGCCGAGATTGGCAAATTCTACGCTTTCTTGGATCAGAGCGTGGGTGCCCACAGCTAGATCAAATTCGCCAGCTTTAAGTTGCTCGGCGATTTGAAATTTTTTCTTTTTACTCAAGCTGCCTTTTAAAAGACAAATGCGCAAACCTGCTGGCTCCAAAAGTTGGCACAACTTTAAATAATGCTGCTGGGCTAGAATTTCTGTCGGAGCCATAATGGCAGCCTGATAGCCGCTGCGTATTGCCGCAAAAGCCGCATAGGCAGCTATTACCGTTTTGCCTGAACCGACGTCGCCTTGCAACATGCGATTCATGGGATGATTTAAGCCTAGGTCGTGAGTAATCTCTTTGACGGCACGTTGTTGAGCGCCAGTTAGAGTAAATGGCAATAACTTTTGAAATTCAGCGTCAAGGCTGGGCAAATTATGATAAAAAACATTGCGTTGCTGATTTTGCCTACAATTACGTTTATGAACTATGCGCAATTGCAAAGTGAAGAGCTCTTCAAAAGCCAAGCGCTGCTGCGCCTTAAATAACTGATCGTAGTTGGCTGGCCAGTGCATATACATAGTGGCCAACGATTTTGGCAAAAAATGATATTTGTCCAAAAGCTCTGCAGGCAAATTTTCTGGCATAAGCTGAGCACAAGCTGGTACCAGTCTGAACATTAGCTTATGCATGTAGCTTTGGTAAAGCTTGGCGCTTAGTTTATAAATCGGCACTAGGCGACCGAAGGAAGGTGAATTCTCTGTCTGCTCGGCAAATTCTGGTGAGGCCATGCGCAAATTGGGGCCGCGGTCGTATTCTGCTTTACCAAAAGCTACAATATGTACTCCTGGGCGCAGCTTAGTGCTTAAATAAGGCTGGTTAAACCAGACCAATTTTAGGCTGCCACTTTCATCTAATACTTCTACTTCTAAAAGGCGCTTGCGATTAGTTGTGACAATAGTTTTAGCTTCAGCTACTACAGCTTTTATTTGCTCAAAAGCTCCTGGACGCAAATCGGCTATTTTTTGTACATGGCGGCGATCTTCCCAACGTCTGGGGTAGTCGGTAAGCAAATCTTTTAAGGTATAAATGCCTAAATTGTTGAAAATAGCTTGTTTGGTGCGCCCTATACTGCGGATCTTCTCTACAGGTGTATCCAGCTGATATAAAGTTGGAGCAAAGGAAATAAGCCGCCGTTGCTCAGCGGTAAGTAAAAAATCGCTTTCAGCTTGACTATTAGGCGTTTGTGCCGCAGAATACATCTCTTGGGTATTAGAGCTACTTTTGCTTGCTTTATCAATAGAGGAGGCACAAGCTTTTGCTTCGGAAATAGCCGATGTGGCATGAGATGCCGCCTGGTCTAGTTTGCTAGGTTCAGCAATTAAAGCTAAGGCCTTGCCAACTAAAACTAGGCTATTCTGGCGTACTCGCTGCGGCAAAGAATTGTAGTCGGCCAATTTTTTGACAATTTGGCGCAAGCTGAAAGCTTCATCTTTAGCTAGTTCGTCGATATGGAGACAAAAAAAATGCCAAGCTGACTCTATGTCGATATTGCCTCGGCAGCCATCGCTATATTCTCGACGCATTAGACGCAACAAACGGCGGGTTAGGTTTCTAGCTTCGGTTGAGTAGACTTTTTCTGCCTCCATGCTCTCGCACGGCCTCCTCGGTAGTTAATGCTCAGAAAAACCTAACATAATAGGTTCCGGCTTAAGTTGGATGTTAAAAACTTCTTTTACTTTAGCTTTCACTAATTCAGAAAAAGCTAACATATCGACAGCTGAAGCTTGGCCGGGATTGATTAAAGCCAAAGTGTGAGCAGAGGAAACACCAGCTTTGCCATAGCGGAAGCCTTTATGGAAGCCAGCATTATCTACCAACCAAGCTGCTGAGACTTTGCACATATCGGGATTGTCAGTATTGTACACCGGCATATTGGGCCAGCGCTCTTTTAATTGCTGGGCCTGAGCTTGGGAGATAATAGGATTTAAATAAAAAGAGCCGGCGCAGCGATGGTTGGGATCAGCTTTATCGTAAAGCATAGATTTTGAAGCTCTCACTTTGAGAACGGCTTGGCGTACTTGAGCTAAAGTGGGACGCCAGGTAGAGTCGGTGGCCACTTTGTCAGCAAAGAAACGTTCCAAATCTTGGTAGCGCATAGTGGCTTGGCCATGCACTTTCAGCTTGAAGGTGACCGAGGTAATAATATAGCGCCCCTTCCAAGCTGTTTTGAAATTGCTAGTGCGATAGGCAAAGGCGCAAGAGGCAGCCGACAGACTGAGCGTTTCCAAAGTCTCCAAATCGACAACTTGGACTGATTCAATAGTAGTGCCAGCTTCTTGGCCGTAAGCACCTATATTTTGTACTGGTGCGGCACCTACTTGCCCGGGAATGCCACTTAAACATTCCAAGCCAGCTAGGTCTTTCTCTACTGTTTGGGCTACAAGATCGTCCCAAATAACGCCAGCTTGAGCTTCTACGGTAGCTTCTTCGTCTTTTATTGTGACGGTAAGCTTTTGCATTTTCGGCCTAATGAGCAAGCCTTTAAAGCCAGCGTCAGAAGCCAAAATATTACTTCCGCAGCCGATAGGAAAAACGTCAAGGGCGTGTTCTCGAGCAAAAAGTATGCTTTGCTTTAACTCTTCCAAGTTGGAAGGTTCAGCTAACCATCGGGCCGGGCCGCCAATTTCAAAAGTAGTCAGAGTGCTGATAGGTACGTCAGCTTTAATAAAACTATACATAACAGCCAGGCATTTTACCACAAGTGCCTTAAAGCCTTTGCTTGGCAAGCTTTTGTTGGAAAAATAGTAGCTGCTTTTGAAGCTTTGAAGTTAAGGCTCTCGAGCTCTTCTCACGCTTAATAAAAGAGGACAAAAACGCAAAAACTCCGAATACAATGGGGTTTTTTGTTTCTCAATTCTCTACATTGCAGATGCAGAGTTACTGTGCGCGGAGGTTTGGCTAGCTATGGGCGACAGCATATTGTTATCGATGGGATTTAATCGCTCTAATTTAAATCAGGATGTTGCCCGTGTGGTAGCTGAGCAAGGAAAACTCAACTATCCGCAAGTGTTGGAAACTTGTTATCCTGCTCGTCCTCTCACTCCTTTGCGCTATAAAGACAGCCATTTGAAAGCCCGCCGAGTTAAATGTATTTTTGTCGGCCCTAATGACAAGATTCCTGTACGCTGTCCGCGTGGTTTCGATTTACTGGCTATTATGGGCTTAGGCTTTACCAGACGCGAAACTGAAGATATTGCCGAGCTGTTGGAAAATACTAAAGTAGGCTCTGATGTAATTGTTGGTATACCAGAGCAGCCCTTGCCAGGTTCGGCCCAACTTAAAGAGTTGCAAGCTCTCAATGTGTTGGCTTCTCAGGAACCTTATACCTTGCCGGGCAATGCTCAAAACTTATTGCAAAGTCGCCGCCAGATGGTGCGTCGTCAACTTTTGGAAAAATTGCGTCCACAACTCACACCCAACAATTTCCGTTGGCTCTATAAAGGTGCCCTTTACGACGGCATTAAGAGTGGACGTCGCGATATTTTCTTTACCGATGTTTTAGAATGCATCTACACCAAAGCTCCCCAGCTTAAAACTTGTGGCAGTATGCGCGATCGCTGCGAAGCTGTAGATATTTTGCTCAATACCAAAGAGCCTTTGCAATTTATTGTGTTGGACAAGAGCGGCGGTTACAAAGTTATTCGTGATTTCCTAATTAAAGGCGGTGTCGTCTCCACTACTGAAGATTGCGGTAGTTATGCTGTTTACAAAGTAAATGGTTTTATTGAAGAAAAAGCTCCTTTAGCTTCTGTCTGGAACTGTCTTTTATATATGCTTATAGGCGAAGGGTGCGAGGAACGCAGTTGCGGTTTACAAGAGCTTTATACTAAATTTTCTCGACGTCCCTACGGTATAGACGTTTCTTTCTTAAATGTTTTGCTGGCCGCTGCCGTACGTCGTTATTATCCGGCTTTAAATTTCAGTCTGCGCGGTGAAGAATTACGTTTAGACAGTACAGCTATTCGTCAAGCTTGGGGGGCTGCTGCTCATTGTAAGGTACTTTACACTCCTCAAGCGCCTTACCAAAGCGCTCAGGCTTTGCACCGTATTGTCAATATCTTTGGCTTTGTTGGAAGTAGCAATATCCGCGATCTGTGGGAAATTGCCGCCGATTCTTTGCAAGCGTGGCATGATAAGTTGTCTCCTTTGGCGCTCACTTTAGAACCCAAAGTTGGTGAGCCAGCTTACGTGCTTAACAACCTATTCTCTCACAAAAAAGAGCGTTCCGCTCGTGAATTTATCGGCCAAGATCTTATTGAAAAGGCTGGATTTTCCGGTTTGCCTCAAGGAGAAGAACTGGAGCGCTTCGACCAATGGCTCAAAGAGGCTCGTGCTGCTTTTGTGCGTCATGAAGAGACTTTCCGTCGCAGTTTGGCTGGGCGCATAGCTGAGCAATTCGGCGGCAAAGCTGAAGAATTACCAGAAAATAGTGAAGAGTATGTACCTATTTTGAATCAGCTTTTCCGCCGTTGGTTCTCGCGTCTTTATCCCAATAGCGGAGCGCATAAGCTTAGTCCGTGGGCTAGTGCTTTAGCTGAAATGTATGCTTTAGAGCCGGAAGCTGATGCCAAATATTGGTTTGAGCTTTTACCTTTACAATTTGATTTGCCTGGTTTAAGCAAATGGGATAGAGACAACTCAGTCACTTTCGCTTCCCGCTTAGTCAGAGCTTGTTTAGAATTGGAATTGTGGCATATCGAAGGTTTGTTCCCTTTGCCTGAAGATAAAGAAGAAGCCGAACAAAAATTGAGCCATTGGTTGCGCTCTTCATTTAATGGTTTTGGCTTAAATAAAGAACAGCGCGAGTCTGTCTTGCTAGATTTATTGGAAGAACTTTGCTGGTCTAAGTAGTTTTTGCTTAAACTTTAGAATTTAAGTGGAGCTTTGAGCTCTGGCAATTAGCTCTGATCCCGCTCTATAAAGGGCGGGATTTTTGCTATATAGTGACATTCTATATTAAAAATATTAAAATACGGCCAGTTACCAATAAGTATAGTACGTGGCTAGGTATGAAAGATAAGATCTTAGCCATTTTCTTAGTAGGCTAAGTCGTTCTGAAAAAAAGTTTAAGCCGGGAGAAAAGCGACATAGATGATTGAGTGGATTAAGAAGCAACCTCCAGGTAGGATTATCGCTTTATGCTTTATTTTAGCTATTGTTCTGGGATCGTTGCTTAGACGCTCTTTATACTTCTACTAGCGCTGTTTGCGTAACTGGCTTAATTGCTGTCGACGCCTACGATACTTTTACTCCTTTAGGACAATTTTTTCTCTGTCTATTGATCCAAATAGGCGGTTTGGGAGTTACCTCAGTTGGTGCAGGTGTTATCTTAGCTATCGGTCAGAAAATAAACTTTAAAGGGCGCAGTTTAATTCGCGAGTCGCTCAATTTAACTACTGGCCAAGGTTTGGTACGTTTTATAAAAAGCGTGCTTTTAACTGCCTTTGCTTTCGAAGCTATTGGCGCTCTGCTGAGCTTTGGCGTTTTTATCCATGATTACTCTTGGAAGAAGGCGGCTTGGATTAGCCTTTTTCACTCTGTGGCAGCTTTTAATAATTCCGGTTTTGATATTTTTGGCAATATACAAAGTTTAATTCCTTATCGCGATAATATGCCTTTAAATATAATTACTTGTGTTTTGATTATTTTTGGTGGTATCGGCTTTTGGGTTATACATGAAGTTTGGGCTATGCGCTTTAACTGGCGCAAGCTTTCTATGCATTCCAAAGTTGTTATTACTACGAGCGCTTTTTTGACTATAGCTGGCACTGTACTTTTTAAACTAACAGAAAATATCACTTGGTTGGGGGCTTTTTTTCATAGCGTTTCCGCTCGAACGGCTGGTTTTTCCACTTACAATATCGGCAATTTTACTGACGCTGGTTTGTTAGTAATGATCGTTTTAATGTTTATTGGCGCTTCACCCGGATCTACAGGAGGCGGTATCAAAACGACTACTTTTTTTGTGCTTTTGCAAGCCATTAAATCAGCTGCAACCAATACTTCCGAGAAAGCTTTTCGTTACGCCATTCCTTCCGAAGCTTTTCGCAAGGCGGCGGTTATCACCTTAATGGCCGCTTTTGTGGTCATAGGCGGCACTTACTTATTGCTTATTATGGATCCGCAAGTCGGTTTTATGGCTGCTCTTTTTGAAATAACCAGCGCTTTCGGTACGGTCGGTTTATCGACAGGTATTACCACAAAATTGAGTTTGGGTGGCAAAATTTTATCGATTATCATTATGTATGTGGGCAGAATGGGCCCTTTAACTATCGCTACTTTGTGGTATTTCAAAAATAATGAACTAACTAGCTATCCTGAAGGCAACATCTCAATTGGCTAGAGGAGGAAGTATTTTATGTTTGGTAGAGCCAAAAAAAAGAAGCAAAGTTACGCTATTGTAGGTTTGGGGCGTTTTGGCTACGCTTTGGCCATAGAATTAGCTTCCTCTGGAGCAGAAATAGTCGTTGTCGATAAAGATGAAGAAAAAGTGCGAGAATTGCGTGAACATACAGAAAATGCCTACGTCTTAAAAAAGTTGGATCGCAAATCTTTAGCCGAGACAGGCGTAAAAAATTGCGATGTAGCTGTTGTTGGCATTAGCGGCGAAGAAATCGATGCTTCTATTTTGACTACTTTACATCTGGTAAGTTTCGGTATTCCTAAAGTGATAGCTAAAGCTGCCAGCGCCGATCACGGAGAAATTTTGGCTAAATTGGGCGCCGAAGTTGTTTACCCCGAACGCGATATGGCTATTCGCTTAGCTCACCGTTTGGAAGCTTCGCGAGTGTTGGACTTTGTGCAACTAAGTGAAAAGCTCAATATCTCTAAATTGCTAGTTCCGTCTCAACTTATAGGTAAGAGCGTGATAGACGCCAATTTACGCGTTAAGTTCGGAGTAAATATTATTGCTATTGAAAATGATAACGTGCTCATTGAAACTGTAGTACCAAGCTATATTTTTAAGGGTAACGATATTTTGTTTGTTTCTGGTAGTAAAGAAGGCTTAGATAAACTGTCTGCTTGGACGGAAAGTAGCAATAAGTAGCCACAAAAAAAGGACGGCGGCTCACTTTATATCCTTAGTTAAGGGGAGTGAGCCGCCGTCTTTTTAGTTAGCTATGTCAGCTATTATTTGTTAGCGCGAATAATCTCGGCAAACTGGGCTAAAACTTCGTCGAGTTTGCTCAAGTCTTTGGCGCCAGCCATAGCCATATCGGCACGGCCGCCTCCGCCGCCGCCTAAACGCTTGGCTACTTCTTTAACCAACTTGCCTGCTTGATAACCTTGCTTGACATAGTCGGGAGTGACCAAAACTAAGATTCCTACTTTGTCTTGGTTAGGGCCAGCTAAAAGCACGATGCCATTGAATTTTTGCTTCAATTCATCAGCCATGCCGCGCAATTCGTCGGGAGAAGCGCTGTCTAATTTGAGCGTCAAAACGGGGACACCGTCTACGTCGGTAGCTTCATTTAATACGTCGGCAGCCTTCGCGGAAGCTAAAGCAGCTTTAACTTTTTCCAGCTCTTTTTCCAACTTTTTCTGGTTATCCAACAAAGCGGACAATCTAGTTTGTAAATCGTTAGAGTTGGTGTGCAAAGTTTCGCAAGCTTGCTCTAAGCTCTTTTGGTTGCGCTCGACCAAATCCAGGGCGGCTAAACCGGCCACAGCCTCGATACGACGTACGCCAGAAGCGATAGCACCTTCGGAAACGAATTTGAAAAGACCTAAGTCGCCGGTACGCTTACAGTGGCAGCCGCCGCACAGCTCTTGAGAGAAACCATCGTAGCTAGGCTGAGCAACTTGGGCGCTGGCTTGGCCGCCGGCATTGATAACGCGGACGCGCTTGCCATACTTGTCGCCGAAGAAGGCTACTACTGAGTCGGGCTTATCTTCGATAGCTATTTCGAACCAGCATACGCCGGTATTGGCCACGATTTCAGCGTTGATCATACGCTCGATTTCAGTCAATTTTTCTTTGCTAACTGGCTCGGAATAAGTGAAGTCAAAGCGCAATCTTTCCGGGGCTACCAAGGAACCTTGCTGGTGGACTTCGGTGCCCAGAACTTTGCGCAAGGCGTGGTGTAATAAGTGAGTAGCCGTATGGTGGCGCTCAATGGCGCGGCGACGCTCATAGTCGATAGCGGCAGTTACTTCTTGGCCAACTTGCAAAGCTTCCAACTCGGGGCCTTCGTCAACAAAGTGCATAAAGACGCCTTCTTGTTGCTTGGTGTCTTTAACGGTAAGCTTATGATCAGCCCAACTGATGGTACCGGTATCGCCCAATTGGCCACCCATTTCACCATAGAAAGGAGTTTTGTCCAATACTACGGCGCGGTTGCCGGGCTGACCGATAATAGCTACTACTTTGGCTTGGCAACTGTCTTGATTGTAACCTACAAATTCGGTAGCTTGTAAGTCGAGCTTTTCACTTTCGGCAATTTGAGCAGTCTTGACGCGAGCGGCGCGGGCGCGCTGTTTTTGCTCGGCCATATCCTTTTCGAAAGCTTTTTCATCTACTTCGTAACCGCGCTCTTTAGCCATAACGGCAGTTAAGTCGTAAGGGAATCCGTAAGTATCGTAAAGTTTAAATGCTACGCTGCCAGGGAAGATATGGTCGTTATTTTCGGCCTTTTCCAATTGGCTGAGCTCTTCTTCAAATAAGGCGATACCGCGATCCAAAGTTTGGTTAAAGGAAGTCTCTTCACCCTTAATAATGCGGCTGATTTTGGCCTCTTCACGTAAAAGTTCGGGGTAAGCTTGGCCCATAATCTCGTTGAGAGTAGGCAAGAGCTTGTAAAGGAAAGGCTCTACCAAGCCGAGTTTGCGACCGTAACGAGCGGCGCGGCGCAAAATACGACGAATAACGTAGCCGCGACCTTCGTTGGAGGGAAGAGCGCCGTCGGCTATAGAGAAGGCGACCATGCGCAAGTGGTCGGCACAAACTCGCATAGCTACTGAAGTAGCGTCTTTGGAAACGCCGTGAGTATATTTTAAGCCGGAAAGCTCTTCCAATTTAGCAATAATGGGGTGGAAAAGCGCAGAGTCGTAGTTGGAAATCTCGACATTAAAGTCGGTGCAACCTTTGGTGCATTCCATAACGGCGGCGATACGCTCTAAACCTGCGCCAGTATCTACGTTGCAATTGGGCAATTTGTGCAAGCCATCTTTATCAGCATTGAACTCAGTAAAGACCAAGTTCCAAAGCTCCATTACCAAAGGAGAATCGCCATTAACCAAGGGGCCGCCGCTCATATCGGGAGTTAAGTCAATATGAATTTCGGTGCAAGGGCCACAAGGGCCGACTTCGCCCATCATCCAGAAATTGTCTTTGGCACCAAAGTGCTTAACGTGGGTGGGATCAATATCGGTAAGCTCTTTCCATAAAGCTTCGGCTTCGGTATCAGCTGGCAAGCCTTTAGCTTCGTCGCCGCCGAAAACGGTTACGTAAAGGCGCCCTTTAGGAAGTTTCCAACGCTCGGTAAGCAATTCCCAAGCCCAAGAAATAGCTTCGCGCTTGTAATAATCGCCGAAAGACCAGTTGCCCAGCATTTCGAATAAAGTGTGATGATAAGTATCTAAACCGACTTCTTCTAAGTCGTTGTGCTTACCGGAAACGCGAATGCACTTCTGAGAGTCGGCCACGCGACGATGGGTAGGAGTAGCTTGGCCCAAGAAGTAGGGTTTAAATTGGTTCATACCCGCATTAGTAAACATGAGGGTAGGGTCGTCGTGAGGGACAACCGAAGCGGAAGGCACAATTTCGTGACCTTTTTCGCGGAAAAACTCTAAGAATGACTGACGAATTTCAGTAGCGTTCATGAAAAAAACTCTCTCAATCTATCTTTTTTTAGTTCAAATAATTTTCTCGACACTTTGCGAGCGCAGAGAAGAAATAACCGGGCCGAAGATTTTAGTCTTTAGCCAGGTGGCAGGCTGTACAAACAAAAGCCGACAGGCTAAAACTGAGCCTGCCGGATAAGCAGTCGGAAAACCGACCAAGAGAGAAAACTAAGCTTCGGGCTCAGCTTTCACTTGACAAATTTCAGTTAAGAAAATGGACAATAAATTATAGCACTTCTCTAAGTTGGCTATTTCCATCCATTCTATAGCTTGGTGGCATCGGTCGGGATCGCCAGGGCCAAAGTTGACAGCGGGAATACCATTGGCCGTAAGTCTGGCTAAATCTGTCCAAGCTTGCTTAGGCTCAACTTGCAATGAGCAACGCTCGATCCAACCTTGCATTAAAGGATGACTTACGCAAACCTGTCCGGGCACTGAAACGTCGCGTACTCTTATGGTGGCCAAATCGCCTACCAATTTGGTAAGCTCTGCCACAACATCGCTTTCGCTGCGGTTGGGCGCGAAGCGAGCGTTGACGTTTATTTCAAATTTGTCGGGAATAACGTTGGCAGCATTGGAAGTAGAAGCCATAGTGGGGCTCATTACTTCATAAAAAGTTAAGCCGCTGATATTTACTTCGCGTCTAGGCAAATCGCGCAATTTGGCCAGCAGTGGCAGAGAGCGGAAGATGGCATTTTGGCCTTGCCAAGGACGCGCCGAGTGAGCTCGTTTGCCCTCAACAGTGACAATGGCATGTAAGCCGCCCATACAACCAGCCATAATGGCATTGTTGGTAGGCTCCAAAACGATAGCAAAATCCATGGGCGGCAGAGTAGGCATCAAACCGCGCATACCGTTGCCGACGTCGGGCCCTTCTTCACCATCGTAAAAGACGGCTACCAAATCGGCGTTAAACTTTTCGTATTCTTTGAGCAAGCCCATCATCACAGCTACGCCGCTTTTCATATCGGAGGAACCGCAGCCGTAAAGCTTGCCGTCTTTTATTACTCCCAAGGGTTGATCTGGGTCGGCCGGCACAGTGTCTATGTGGCCGAAAAGGCCAATAACGGGGCGGTCACCGCGTTGGGGAGGGCAAACGATCAAATTGTTGCGCGAGCGGCTTAAGGGGATGCCCGGCAATTCGGTGCGCACCCAAGATTCAATAAAGTCACAAACCTCTTTTTCATTTTTAGTTTGGCTGGGAATTTGCACCAATTTTTGAGTTAGAGAAACCAAATCGATCATTGTAAATCTCCAAAGTTGCGTAATGCCTGATTTAAACTAGTTTTGCTGTCAGAACCGGCGTCGCGTTTGCCAATAATCAGAGCACAGGGAAGGTTGTAAGTTCCGCTAGGAAACTGGCGCGGTCGAGTGCCCGGAACTACTACGGAATGAGGAGGCACTTGGCCTCTGTAAGTAATCGGCTCCGGCCCAGTCACATCTATAATGGGCGTGGAAGCTGTAATGGTAGTGCCTGCGCCAATTACGGCGCCTTCGCCAACTAATACGCCTTCGACGATAACGCTATCGGCTCCGATAAAGCATCCGTCTTCAATAATTACCGGCTGAGCTCCGGCCGGTTCCAAAACACCGCCAATAATGGCTCCGGCGGCTAAATGTACATTGGCGCCTACCTGAGCGCAACTACCTACCAGGCTCCAGGTATCTACCATAGTGCCGGGGCCGACATAGGCGCCGATATTTACATAACCAACCATAAGAATGGAGCCGGGGGCCATATAGGCGCCGTAACGCACTGTGCCAGGAGGCACGGCGCGAATCCCCGCTTGTTGCAAATCGCTTTTTAAGCTGATTTTATCGCGGTATTCAAAGGGTGGAAGCTCCCAAGTTTGCATTTCCGTAAGGGAAAAATAGAGCAAAATGGCTTCTTTTACCCAAGTATTTACTTGCCAAGCGCCGTCAACTTTTTCAGCAACTCTGAGCTGACCTTTATCGAGCGCTTCAATAACTTCAAAAATGTTCTGTTTGGCTTTGGCCAGTAAGCTTCTATCGGCAAAAGCCTGCGAAATTAGTTGTCGATCCATAGCCGCCGCAGTTCTGCAATAAGGAGCTTATTCCCTTGTAGAAGCTTATTGCAAAGGCGATCCACAGCCTAAAAACACTGGCTAAACGTCTCGCTTGTTTAATATACAATATCTTTGGCGGTATGGTACGTTGGAATCTAAAGCTAACTGTTAGCACATTAGCCAGGCTAATTTGTGCAGATATGCCAAAAAATAAGTAAAATATTTAAACATTATCTTTTTTATCGATAAAAAAAGATTGATATATCTATCCGTTTGTGCTTTACTATGGGCGGCGGGGGAGAAAAGCGGACTTGAGTCCGGCGTCCGTAAAGGTCGTATCCGTTTTTTCCGTGGTTTTGTTCGGTGAAAAGTTTTAGCGTATCTAAACAAACTCTACAGCGCTTGCCCATGTATTTGGCTTATTTGCGCACTCTGCCCGCCACCGAGAGCAGAGTTTCCGCTTCTTCTATTGCTTGTGCTTTAAATCTTAACGATGTACAAGTGCGCAAAGATTTGGCGGCAGTTAGTTCGTCTGGACGCCCCAAGGTTGGCTATCCTATCGAAGTTTTGCGCGACGAGCTGGAAAGCTTTTTGGGCTATCACAATGTAGATTCGGCTATTATTGTCGGCGCCGGCCATTTGGGTAGAGCTCTTCTCAATTATGGTGGTTTCAAAACTTACGGATTAGAAATTTTGGCAGCTTTCGACGCCAATGAAGAGTTAGCCGGTCAAGAAGGCGGCCGAATTTTGCATTTGAGCAAGCTTAGCGATATGTGTGCTCGCCTTCATCCTCGTATCGGTATCATTACCGTACCTGCCGAGGCGGCCCAGCAAGTTTGCGACTTAATGGTTAAGTGCGGCATAGAAGCTATTTGGAATTTCGCGCCAGTTCATTTGCGAGTTGACGAAAAAATTTTTGTTACCAATGAAAATATGGCTGTCCATTTAGCGGTTATTTCCAATTATTTGCGAGCTTCTATGCGGGCAGACAAACTACCTAACAATTTTGATTAAAATCTGGAATTGATCGGCTGCTCGGTCGGTTAGTTCTTCTCTCAATAATCTGCAATGCCAGCCGTCTACAATAGCGGGGGGCAGCAGGCGGCGAGCCCGTGCCGCTTAAGGCGGTAGGCAGCGGGTGGTTCGTAAAAATGCTTAATTCCTGAAATGGAGATTGATATATGAGCAAGTTGGAATATAAGATCGTCGATAATCTGGAGACTCTCCAAGACGCTTTGAAGCGCCTCAGAGAAGCTCAGAAAATCTACGCTACTTTTACCCAGGAACAGGTTGACAAGATCTTCTTTGCTGCCGCTTCAGCAGCCGATCAGCAGCGTATTCCTTTAGCCAAGATGGCTCACGAAGAGACCGGCATGGGCGTAGTGGAAGATAAGATTATCAAGAATCACTTCGCGGCCGAGTATATCTACAATACTTACAAGAATACCAAGACTTGCGGTTTGGTCCGTGACGACAAGGCGGGCGGCTTCAAAACTTACTTAGAGCCCGTTGGTGTAATTGCTGCTATTATTCCTACTACCAACCCCACTTCTACGGCTATTTTCAAGACTTTGTTGGCCTTGAAAACCAGAAACGGTATCATCATTAGCCCTCACCCCAGGGCCAAGCAAAGCACCATTGCTGCTGCTAAGGTTGTGTTGGAAGCTGCTGTAGCTGCTGGCGCTCCTGAAGGCATCATCGCTTGGGTAGACGTTCCTTCGCTCGAATTGAGCAACTTAGTTATGAGAAGCGCTGACCGCATCTTGGCTACTGGTGGCCCCGGTATGGTTAAAGCCGCTTATTCTTCTGGTGTACCCGCTATCGGTGTAGGCGCCGGTAACGCTCCCGCCCTTATCGATGAGAGTGCCAACGTTACTTTGGCTGTCAACTCCATCATTCACTCCAAAACTTTTGATAACGGCATGATTTGCGCTTCTGAGCAATCCGTAGTCGTTTTGGATAGCATTTATGATGAAGTAAAAGCGGAGTTCGCTCGTCGCGGTTGCTACTTCCTTAACGAAGAAGAGACTGACAAAGTCCGCAAGACCATGCTTATCAACGGCGCCTTAAATGCCAAGATCGTAGGTCAGTCCGCTCACACTATTGCCGAGCTTTCCGGTGTGGAAGTTCCTGAAGATACCAAGGTTTTGATTGGTGAAGTAGAGCACGCCGACTTTACTGAAGAGTTCGCTCACGAGAAGCTCTCTCCCATCTTAGGTATGTATCACGCCAAAGACTTCGACGAAGCTTTGCAAAAGGCTGAAGGACTCATTGAGTATGGCGGTTTAGGCCACACCGCTTCCATCTATCTCGACACCGTAAAGTGCCAAGATAAGCTGGAGCGCTTCACTGCCAAGATGCACACTTGCCGCATTTTGGTCAACACTCCGTCCTCTTTCGGTGGTATCGGCGACCTCTACAACTTCCGCTTAGCTCCTTCCTTAACGTTGGGCTGCGGTTCTTGGGGCGGCAACTCCGTATCCGAGAACGTAGGTGTAAAACATTTACTCAATACCAAGTTTGTTGCAGAAAGAAAAGAAAATATGCTGTGGTTCCGCGCTCCTGAAAAAGTTTACTTTAAGCGTGGCTGCCTGCCCACCGCTCTCCAAGAGTTGCGCGACGTTATGGGCAAGAAGCGCGTCTTCATCGTCACTGACGAGTTCTTGTTCAAGAACGGCTACACTAAGCCCATTACCGACAAACTCGACGAATTGGGTATCACCCACACCAGCTTCTTCGAAGTCGCTCCCGACCCGTCTTTGGCTTCAGCTAAGAAGGGAGCCGAAGCCATGCGTGCTTTCGCCCCCGATTGCATCATCGCTATCGGCGGTGGTTCCGCTATGGACGCTGGTAAGATTATGTGGGTACTTTATGAGCACCCCGAAGTAGACTTCATGGATATGGCCATGCGCTTCATGGACATCCGCAAACGTGTCTACACCTTCCCTCACATGGGCGACAAAGCTTACTTCATTGCCGTTCCTACCTCCGCCGGTACCGGTTCCGAAGTAACTCCTTTCGCTGTAATTACCGACGAGCGCAGCGGCATCAAGTATCCTTTGGCCGACTACGAATTGCTTCCTAAGATGGCTATTATCGACGCCGACATGATGATGAACATGCCTCGCGGCCTCACTTCTGCTTCCGGTATAGACGCTTTGACTCACGCTCTCGAAGCCTATGCTTCTATGATGGCCACCGACTTCACTGACGGTATCGCTTTACGCGCTGCTCGCAACATCTTCGACTACTTGCCTCGCGCTTACAACAACGGCGCTGCCGATCCCGAAGCCCGCGAGAAGATGGCTCACGCTTCTACTATGGCTGGTATGGCTTTCGCTAACGCTTTCTTGGGCGTATGCCACTCCATGGCTCACAAGTTGGGCGCCTTCCATCATATCCCTCACGGTATTGCCAACGCTCTGTTAATTACTCTGGTGTTGCGCTACAACGCTGCTGAAGTACCTCCTAAGATGGGTACCTTCCCTCAGTATGGTTATCCTCACACTTTGGCTCGTTATGCTGAGTTCGCCAGGTATTTAGGCTTCGGTGGCAAAGATGATCAAGAGAGTTTGGACAACTTGATCAATGCTATCGAGGATCTGAAGAAGCAAATTGGTATTAAACCTACCATTCGCGACTACGGCGTAGAAGAAGAGAAGTTCTTATCCACCCTCGATAACATGACCGAGCAAGCCTTTGACGACCAGTGCACTGGCGCCAACCCTCGTTATCCTTTGATGAAAGAGATCAAAGAGATGTATATGAAGGCCTACTACGGTCACTAGGAGGACAATATGCAGGACGTAAAGTTAAATTTAAGTGCTGCCAAAGTTATTGCGGTTCGTCCCAACAAGAAGATCTACCGTCTTGGTAATTACTGCGTTAAGGTTTTTAACGACGACTTTTCTAAAGCCGACGTACTTAACGAAGCTTTAAACCAGGCTCGTGTGGAAGAGACCAACCTCGATATTCCTAAGATTATCGAAGTGACCAAGATCGATGGCAAGTGGGCTATCATAACCGAGTTTATCGAAGGTCCCACCTTGGCTGAGCTTATGGAAAAAGAGCCCGAAAAAGAAGATGAGTATATGACTCGCTTTATCAACATTCAGCGTCGTATCCTCAACACTAAGGCTCCTATGCTCAATAAGCTGGTTGACAAGATGCAGAATAAGATCAGTGCCACTACTTTGAATGCTACTGCTCGTTATGAACTGCATATGCGCCTGTCTGCTATTCCGCGCCAAGAGAAAATTTGCCATGGCGATTTCAACCCTAGTAACGTAATTTGCGGTACTAACGGAACCGACTATGTGATCGACTGGGCGCACGTTACTCGCGGTGCTGCCGAAGCCGATGTAGCTCGCACCTACTTAGTCTTATGGCTGGCTGGACAGCTCGATCGTGCCAAGAAATATCTTGACATGTATTGCAGCATGACCGACACTGCCAAACAGCAAGTGCAAAAGTGGTTGCCTATTGTAGCGGCCTCTCAATCTGTGAAGGGCTGCCCTGAAGAGCGTGAGCTCCTCATGCACTGGATCAATGTAGTCGATTACGAATAAGCAATAAGGGCTCGAGCGACTGTTTGCCTTGTGCTGGCAGCTTCGCTTGAGAGTATCGCTTATTAAAACATGGCTAATACAGTCTGTTTTTGCTTAAAATTTTAGCGCCATAGGCGTGCGGCTTGGCAAGGTTTGTATACTTTGTGGGCTGTGCGCCTTTTTGGTGCAATTTGAACCTCTCCTGAGTCTCCAGCTTTTTCTGGTTGGGGAGAACCTACCAATAAAAAATTAGGAAAGATTCTATTTTTATGAATAACATCAAATTTGATACCAAAGTTCAGTATCTCAAGCACAGCGTACTTAAAGAAGTTATTCGCTTAGCTTTTAAAGACAAATTATTGGAAGAAATTCACGATATTCCTAAGCGAATTGTGTCTGGCAAAGTGCCTACTATGCGCTGTTGCGTATTCAAAGAGCGCGCTATTTTGAGCGAGCGTATCCATATGGCTTTGGGGGGTAATGCTAGTAATGAAAATATTATCGAAGTTTTAGATATAGCTTGTGATGAGTGTCCCGTAGGTGGCTATGAAGTGACTAATGCTTGCCGCGGTTGTATTGCTCACCGTTGTGAACAAGCTTGCCGTCGCGGAGCTATTACTTTCGACGAAAATCAGAAAGCTCGCATCAACAAAGATAAGTGCGTTGAATGCGGTATGTGCGCCAAGGTTTGCCCTTACAACGCTATCATGAACTTTAAGCGTCCTTGTGAAAGAGCTTGCAAAGCCAAAGCTATTAGCATGAACGAAGACAAAGTGGCTTCTATCGACGAAACTAAGTGCGTACGTTGTGGCGCTTGCGTCTATCAGTGCCCCTTTGGCGCCATTGTCGACAAGTCTTTCATTCTTAACGTGGTAGATATGTTGCGCCGCGCTAAAGAACAAGATGGCCCTAAAGTATACGCTGTAATAGCTCCTTCTATTGCCAGCCAGTTTAGCTACGCCAAATTAGGCCAGGTAATTCATGCTATTAAAGAATGTGGCTTCCACGATGTCTGGGAAGCTGCTTTGGGCGCCGATATGGTAGCTTTCAATGAGTCTAAGGAACTGGCCGAAAAAGGCTTCTTGCTCAGCTCTTGCTGTCCCGCTTTTGTTTCTTTCGTCCAAAAAGAGTTCCCTAAGCTTACTGATAAAATTTCTCATAGTTTGTCTCCTATGGCTACTATTGCCAAGTTTATCAAAGAGAAAGATCCTGGTTGCAAAGTCGTTTTCGTTGGTCCTTGTACTGCCAAGAAGATGGAAGCTAAACTCGATACAGTCAGTCCTTACGTAGATGTCACTATTACTTTTGAAGAGTTGCAAGCTCTCTTTGATGGCCTTGATATCGATGTAGCCTCTTTGGAAGAAGAAACCTTGGATACCGCTTCTTACTTCGGCCGTATCTTCGCTCGCTGTGGCGGTTTGGCTGACGCTGTTAAAGAAGGGCTTAAAGAGCATGGTGTTACCGATTTTGAACTGAAAGCTGTTTCTTGCAGCGGTTTGGATGAATGTCGTAAAGCTTTGCTTTTGGCCAATTGCGGTAAGTCTCCTTACAACTTCATTGAAGGTATGGCTTGTATAGGTGGTTGTATCGGCGGTCCCGGTTGCTTGACTCATGGAGAGAAAGCCTTACGGGAAATTGATAAATATGGCAAAGAAGCCGCTGAAAAAACTATTAGCGAAGCCGTTCAGGCAGCCCATGATTAGATGAAGTAATTAACCTATATTTGTGGGTGGATTGCAAGTTCGCTTACAATTCGCCCATTTTTTTTCTGGCTTGAGCAGGAGAAAGCTTTTTAGCAGCGTAACATAAGTTCCGTTGCTTGTTGTGGAGAGCTGGCTGAGTGGCCGAAAGCAGCGGTCTTGAAAACCGCCGTGGCAGTAATGTCACCGGGGGTTCGAATCCCTCGCTCTCCGCCAATATAAAGTAAAATCCGAATCGTATTTTTTGTATGGTTCGGATTTTTTTTGTTTAAAAATTGAATTTAATTCTCAGTCTGTCAATTTTTACGCTTTTTAGACATTTTTGTATTTTGATTTTTTATTACTATGTGCGTTAAAATAACGCGTAGTTATCGTTTTTTTTTTTTTGTTAGTCCCGCTAGTGGGGCTAGTGAAAATACTGCCAAGTAACCAAAGGGAAGCGCCATGAAAAAGGTCTTTATCGAGTACAATCCTTATACTTTGAAAACAAAGTTCACTGTTGACGGGAAGCAGTTGGCTGGAAATAGTAAGATCGCTGAGTCTATTAAGCCTGATTCGCGTTTACAAGAGTGGGTAGAAAAGCTGCCTCAAGCTTTAGTTGATGAATTTAATGATAGTAATTTCCAGATAACTTTTCATGGTACAGTTTCTGACTATGAAGATTTAAGCGAAGTTTTTGAGCAAGCTAAAGAAACTAACAAATTTTTAAGCGTGGCTATAGATTTTATCCCGGCTAAAGAAGTAGCTGAAAAACAAAAGCTAGTTGAGCAAATTTTCCAAGATATTCAGGCTGGCCCCTTCGAAGAATTGCGTGATCCTGCGCTT
>SFMI01000194.1 GCA_004554425.1 Candidatus Saccharimonadota bacterium
TTAGATAGCGATACTTAAGGAATAAAAGTCGGAGGGGTAACCCGTTACCACGACTGGGCAGTTACAAGCCCATTACCTTTAGGTGATGGGTAGTTGACATCAACAGACACAGCACTAGCAGCTCCCACATAAATCAGCGCTAGAAATTCTCTTATTCATAGTTTTTTTCCCGCCAAGTTAGTTAGCTACACGTATAGCTAAGCAGCGCTATTAGCACAGATAGCACCCAACTAGACATTTTTGGGGCAGGGTAAAAAGGATAAGCTGCGGAAAGTGCTTGGCGCCATTTTTCATAAAATTGGGAGAGCACTTTTTCTTATGGATAGCCAGATTCACAACCAGATCGTAAGTTTTATTTGGAGCGTAGCCGACGATTGTTTGCGCGACGTTTATGTGCGCGGCAAATACCGCGATGTGATTCTGCCTATGACCGTTATCCGCCGTTTAGATGCTGTTTTGGAAAAGACTAAAGAAGCGATATTAAAAACTAAAAAGCAACTAGACGAGAGACATATAGCCGGACAGGAACGGGTATTATGTAAAATTGCCGGGCAAGCTTTTTGTAACAGTTCCCCTTTTTGCTTAAAAGATTTAACTTCACGCGCCAAGTCTCAGCAACTTAAAGCCGACTTTATCGCCTACTTGGACGGCTTCTCTGAAAACGTACAAGAAATACTTAATAAATTTAAGTTCCGCAACCAAATTGACACTATGGTAGAAGCCGATATTTTGGGCGCCGTTATTGAAAAGTTTGTTTCCCCTACTATAAATTTAAGTCCCGAGCCGGTTTTAGATGACCTTGGACTGGTAAAAATTCCCGGCCTAGACAATCACGCTATGGGCACTATTTTTGAAGAGCTGGTGCGCCGTTTTAATGAAGAAAACAACGAAGAAGCCGGCGAACACTGGACTCCTCGCGATGTGGTGTACCTTATGGCCGATTTGGCCGTTTTGCCAGTAGCCGATAAAATTAAAGATAGTACCTATACTTGTTACGATGGCGCTATGGGTACTGGCGGTATGCTTACTGTAGCTCAGGAGAGGCTTAACGAAATTGCCCAGCAAAAGGGCAAGCAAGTGTCTATCCATCTTTATGGCCAAGAAATTAACCCCGAAACTTACGCTATTGCTATAGCTGATATGATCTTAAAAGGTAAAGGTGAAACTTCACAGGACAACTTTATTTATGGCTCTACCCTTTCCTCTGACGGTTTAGCTGACAAAACTTTTGATTTTATGTTATCTAATCCACCCTATGGCAAATCTTGGAAGACCGACGCCGAAAAGATGGGCGGCAAAAGTGGCATAAAAGATCCGCGTTTTGTTATTGGCGCCAATGAAGACGAACAACAAGAAGAAGCTGTTGCCAAAAAGAAAAAAGCTAAAAATTCTAATGAATTTAGTATGCTTTCTGCTACTGGCGACGGTCAGTTGCTTTTCTTGCTCAACAATATTTCCAAAATGAAAGAAAGTACCGATTTAGGCTCGCGCATTGTGGAAGTTCACAACGGCTCTTCCCTCTTTACTGGAGATGCTGGCCAAGGCGAAAGCAATGCTCGCCGCCATATGATTGAGCGCGACTTGGTGGAAGCTATTATCGCTTTACCTGAAGGTATGTTTTACAATACTGGTATAGCTACTTTTATTTGGGTACTTTCCAACCGCAAAGAAGAGCGCCGTCGCGGCAAAATTCAGTTAATTGACGCTACCTCTATGAAAGCGCCGCTGCGTAAGAATTTGGGTAAGAAAAACTGTGAATTTACTCCCGAAATTCGCCAGCAGATTCTCGATTTATATTTCAATATGGAAGAGAACGAGTATTCTAAGATCTTCCCTAATAGCGAATTTGGCTTTTATAAAGTAGAAGTGCTGCAACCCAAGCTTGATGAACAAGGCCAGCCCTTGCGCGACAAAAAAGGCAACTTTATTGAAGATAAAGATAAAAAAGATAGCGAAATAATTCCTCTTCGCTATGAAGGCGGCATAGAAGCTTTCTTAGATAAAGAGGTGCGCCCCTTCGCTCCCTATGCTTACGTAAATGAAGCGGCTACCAAAATTGGCTATAAGCTTAGCTTTACTAAATATTTTTACAAGCCCATTCAGTTGCGCCCCTTAGCGGAAATTGTAGCCGACATCCGCGCCCTAGAAGCCGAAACGGCCGGCTTATTAGAAGAAATTATCGGCGAGGAGGCTTAAGCTAATGGCGATGAAGGCTTATGAAAGTTACAAAAACGTAGATTTACCCTGGCTTAAACGTGTGCCGGAGCATTGGGAAGTTAAACGTATTAGACAAGTTTTACGTGAAAGAAAAGAACGGAATTTTCCCATAAAAACAAAAAACATACTCTCATTAACAAACACTCGCGGCGTAATACCATACGAAGACAAAGGCAATGTTGGTAATAAGAGTAAAAGTGACTTGGGAGATTACTTTCTTGCGTATCCAGGCGACATTGTTCTAAATAGCATGAATGTGGTAATAGGTTCAGTTGGCCTCTCAGCCTATTTTGGTGCTATTAGTCCAGTTTATTATGCTCTGTACAATACAGATCCCAATAGCAGTATATTGTATTTTAACACAATATTTTCTTCCAAAATTTTTCAGAAAAGTTTGAAATGTTTGGG
>SFMI01000195.1 GCA_004554425.1 Candidatus Saccharimonadota bacterium
AAAATTAAAAATCGAAACGGCAAAATATTATGAGAGAAAAAATTCTTCAAACACTCAAAAAGATCAACTTACCTGACGGTTCTAAAGATCTAGTGTCTTTAAACTTGGTAAAAGACATAAGCATTCAGGACGAAAAGAATGTCAAAATCAGTTTAGTCGCCCCTACTCCTTTTGCAGACATGGCTTGGCAAATAAAAGATTCGATTAGAGCCACTTTACACCGAGAATTGCCTGAGCTTATTTGCGAATTGGAAACCGTTCAGGAAATTCCCTACGGAAAGACAACTTCCAAAACAGCTTTGCCACGAAAGTCCATCAGACAATTTGTAGCTGTAGCCTCTGGTAAAGGTGGTGTAGGCAAAAGCACGGTTTCTGCCAACCTGGCCTGCGCGTTAGCCAGAGCAGGAGCCAAAGTAGGCCTTTTAGATGCCGACGTATACGGACCAAGTCTGCCAATTATGCTCGGTATAAAACGAGCTATGCTCCTCACTACAGAAGATCATAAGCTCATTCCTATGGAACGTTGCGGTGTAAAAATTATGTCGGTCGGTTTGCTTTTAGGTGATAGCCACAAATCACTATTATGGCGAGGTCCTATGTTGCACAACCTTATGCAACAATTTTTGGAAGATGTCGAGTGGGGCGAATTAGACTATTTAATTATGGACTTGCCTCCGGGAACAGGAGACATCCAAATGTCTTTGGGACAACTCGCTCCCATTTCAGGAGCTGTCATAGTGTCCACTCCTCAGGATCTAGCTTTAAATGTAGCCGTAAAGGCCGTCGATTTATTTAAAGCTTTGAAAGTTCCTATAGCCGGACTAATCGAGAATATGAGCTACTATGTATGCCCCAAATGTGGCGATAGACAAGATATTTTTGGCACCAACGGAGCTGAAAATATGAGTAAGGAATTGCAAGTACCCCTCTTAGGTGCTGTTCCTTTGGAAATCGGCATACGTAAAGCAAGCGACAAAGGTACTCCAATTACGATTTCCGAGCCGGAAAGTCCAGCTGGGGAAGCTTTCGATTCTATCGCCCGCCGTTTGTCAGTTCGCTTAGCTGAACTGTCCTAATTGTACAAGTACAAAAATCGCCTGTTTGGCCTTAGCCTAACAGGCGATTTTTTTGTTTATGAATTGATTATTTCTAAAATTTTTGAGCCATACTCTTTAATAAGATCAGGTGAACCTATATCAAGTTTTTCCAATTGACTCTGAGTTTTGGGCAACTCAGTAACCAAAATCCCAATCATCTTGTTAGTAAACAAAGCGCTATTAATTTTGCCAATTTTGGCATATTTGTTGCGCCAAGAGCGTAAGCGTTCAAAAATGTGATGTTGTTTTTCGCTAAAGCGATTAGCCAGATGGCGTCTTTCTTGAGGCCAACTTATGGGCCCCTCCTCTATACCTCGCCGTACAGCAGCCAGAAGTGAATCACTTACCTTAGTCATCATTTCTAAGTGACTGGATTTAGCAAAGAAATTTAGAACTTCTTCAGTTGTTTCCGGTGCACAATCGGCAAGACGTACCAAAGAATAGTCAGACATAATCCTATAAGGCGCCAAATCAAACTCACGAGCCAATTGATCACGCCAAATGTACAAAGATCTTAATACTGAATAAGAAGCAGCATTTAAATTACGCACATTTTTAACGTTGATCCAATTATCGGGAGAAAATTCTTTATGCTGTAAGCGAGTTTTTAAGATTCCCTCGCACATGCGTTCCGCTACTCCCAACAAATTGGCTTCTTCCAACTTGGGCAGCAGCAACTCACGCAACTCGATTAAAAAACGAGTATCATATCTAGCATAATGATCCATTTCTGGAGGCAACGGCCGAATAGTCCAATCGGCTCTTTGATATTGTTTATCTAAATCGATATCAAAGTAAAGCTTAATTAAACCCGCAAGACTCTTGCTAGGCAAATTTAACAGCTCGGCAGCCACATAAGTATCAAAGATACGGTTAAAAACGATATTATGATCGCGACGCAAATGAGGCACATCGTTATTGCCGGCATGGAAGATAGCCGTACAATTAGGAGCATCAAAAATTTCGTTTAAAGGTGAAATATCCAAATGGAGAGGATCTACCAAATAATCAGTATCCTGGGAAGAAATTTGCACTAAACAAACTCTATCATGATAGTGATAGCAACAATCCATCTCAGTATCGATGGCGACAAGCTCGATACCGCGCAATTCTTCAATCAAAGAATGCAAAGCTTCTGCAGTATCGACAATAGGCGGGGTGCGATGAGAATCCATGCTCAACCAAATCCGTAAAAATATCTGTATAAAAAAATAATCCAAGCGGCTAGGCTGCTTGGATTCTTCTTTTTATGGTGCCCAGAGCCGGGGTCGAACCGGCACTCCCTTGCGGGAACGGGTGTTTGAGACCCGCGCGTCTACCAATTCCGCCATCTAGGCGGGCAACGACAGTATAATAACCATTTGGCTATCATATGTCAATAGTTATATACAAAAAAAAGTAAAATTTAAATTGCAATATTAAGTTGAACACCTTTCCATAGCTTTATGAGTTGAGTATATTGCTTAATTCATCGTCAAAACTTTCTTGTGCTGTTCTATAACT
>SFMI01000045.1 GCA_004554425.1 Candidatus Saccharimonadota bacterium
TACAAGTTTACAAAAAATTAATACCTATTTCTACGCACTAAATCAAGAGCGGCTCTGAGGTCATTTTCAGAGATACCTTCTGGATTCATTTGCACTTGATCGGTAACTTCACCTAAGCCTACGGCCTGAAGTTCGGCAGCTTTTACGCTTCCACTTTCGGCTCTAGTCCCATCGTAGTTAAAGAGACGATCATCTAAAATACCTGCGCCTGCATCATAAGAATGGGACATTTCATGGAACATACCAACAACCGGTGGACGCTCTCCCCAATCGCTGCCTCCAATTCTGACTCTGGAGCGATTGTAAGCAACTGTAGAATCAGAGCCTCTATTAGCGCTACCATCATCTTTCAAAACAGCAGTATTGCCGTTGTAATAGCAGACATTGCCTCCGTCGGTGCTCCTAATGGTTACTTTGCGGCCATTTTCACTTAAGCCATTGTACATAGCCTGGCCGGGCTCTATAGAAGCTAAAGTGTCTAAGTCTGATTGCACTCTGGCGGTATAACCTGCATCGCCCTCAATCTTAATTTTTCTAGGTATTTTTGCCGACTCTAAATAACTGATCGTGCTGTCATCATTGGCATTAACAGCGTCTTGTTTGTCGGCAGTTACTTTATTAGCGCCAGAACTAGCATTGACAGTATCTTCGCCGACTCCTCCGGCAATAACATCATTGCCAGTGCCGCCGTTTATTTTATCATTACCTACGCCACCAAATAATTTATCATTACCAGCACCGCCGTTAATTGTGTCGTTGCCCCGACCGCCATCAATATAGTCGTCGCCAGCGCCGCCGTTTATCTTGTCGTCACCATCTAAGCCATAAATTACATCGTTGCCAGCGCCGCCATTGATTGTATCTTGGCCCAAGCCGCCTTCTAAATAGTCGTTGCCATTGCCACCATTGATGACATTGCCTTTAACAGCATGCTCTTGCTCATCGTTGCCGGTAATTTTATCCCAGAAACGCTGGAAAACGTTGCGCTTATCTTCGCGCACAGATTCGCCGTCTTTATAATCTAACTGGTTGGCGATAACGGTATCGTCGCCATCTTTAGTGCTAATATTGTTGGCGCCATAATTGTCATAAACAATATCGTTACCTTGGCCAGTTACAATAGTATCGTCGCCCTTACCGCCGACGATATGCAAAGCGGCCCTAATATCGTCGTCGGCTACAATATTATCGTTACCGGCGCCGCCATCAATAATTAAGTTACGAGCCTCTTCAGTGGTAAATTCTTGCTCTTGGCCATCGACAGTAACAACTAAACCGCCGCCAGAGCGCCTGGAAATATTGATTTGGTTATCTGAGTCGGAAGCTTTTAAGACCGTATAATCGCTCAAGTCTACATCGTAGCGATCACTACTACCAGCCAGAGCGTAAGCCATTTCTTGAACATCGGAACCTTCTTTATAAGCAGAGGCATCAGTTACGACAAAAGGCTTTTGCGAGCTTTTGAAACTTACATTATTTACTAAAGTGGCTTCGGAAGAGAGTTTTACTCCCTCTTTGGCGCCTTCTTCAGCCTTAGCAGAGGGAAGAGCATGCTTTCTTAAAGAGTCAAAAGTAAGAGAAGTTTTGCTCTTTACGGAGTCGGTATTTTGCTGCTGCGTAGAAGCAGAAGCTTTATAAGCGCTTCTATTTACCGAATTTATACTCATTATATTTTTACCTCGCTATAAAACTGCTAAAGCTAACCTAATCCTCAGATGTATTGTCCAAACTTATGCACAAATACTCTCCTATTTTTCACGACTTTACCGCTTTTTGGCAAGTTTCTAAAGCCACTGTTAAGAAAAAATTTACAAAAATAAAAAAGCGGCTCGCTTCCTAAGAAACAAACCGCTTCATTTTAGAGGTTATAAAAATTAGTATTTATCTCTTCTCTCTAAATTGAGAGCTTTGCGCAAAGCATTTTCAGAAATGCCCTCAGGATTCATTTGTACTTGGTCGCTGACCTCGCCTAAGCCAACAGCCTGAAGCTCAGCAGCTTTTACGCCACCATTATCAGTATTTTCAGCCGGAGTGCCATCATAATTAAAGAAACGACCATCTAACACACCTGCACCAGCATCATAAGAGTGGGACATCTCGTGGTACATACCTACAATAGGCGGACGTTTGCCCCAATCATCATAGCTGATTAAAGTGCGAGTGCGGTTGTAAGCCACAGTAGAATCGGAACCGTAGCTGGCGCTGCCATCTTCTTTCAAAGTAGCCCCATCTTGGTAGTAAGAACAATAGTTACCAGCGTCAGTATCTACAATATTGATGCTCTTACCATTCTCACCTAAAGCATTGAGCATAGTTTGACCGGTAGATAAGGCCGCTAAAGAAGCCAAATCGGATTGCACTCTTTCGGTAAAGCCCATATTACCATTGTTGCCAGTTACTGGAGCGGAAGTGCTTCCGTGAATGGCATTAGCAGTAATATTTTCAGGTATATCAATAGACTCTACATGAGAAGTTTTACTATATTCGCCAGCTTTTACTTTGTCAGCGGAATCGGCGGTTATTTTATTCTCGCCTTCGCCAGCTTTAATAGAGTCGCTGCCACGGCCGCCAACTAAAACATTATCGCCGTCGCCAGCTTTCATTACATCATCGCCATTACCACCGAAAACGATATTGTTACCAAAGTCGACGTCAATATTGTCGTTGCCCTTGCCGCCATCGACGTAATCATCGCCATTTCCGGATTTAATAATATCATTGCCATTTAAGCCATAGATAACGTCATCGCCGCTGCCACTTCGGATATAATCGTTGCCGAGTCCACCTTCGATGTAGTTGCCATCATCACCGCCGTCAATAATGTTGCCGTCGACAGTTTGTTCTTCATAGCTTGATTTGCCGGTAATTTTATCCAGCAATTTGCGGAAAAAACCTCTATTATCAACAGTAGTTTGACTATGCTCACCAGGGATATAGTCAAGCTGATTGGCAATAATAGTATCGCTTCCGTCTTTGGTGCTAATATTGTTGGCTCCGTAATTGTCATATACGGTATCGTTGCCTTTAGCAGTAGTAATAGTATCGTTGCCTAAGCCGCCAACTATTTGCAAATCGGCTTCAACATCTTTGTCAGCAATGATTTTATCATTACCATCGCTGCCATCGATAATCAAATTGCGAGCTGCTTCGGCGCTAAACTTCTTCTCTTTGCCATCGACATTGACAATAATGCCGCCGTCTTTGCCTTTGGAGATGTGAATTTCATTGTTGGCATCGGAAGCCTTGAGGACGCTAATTTCACTTAAATCGGCATTGGCACGGTCGCGGGACTCAACCATTTTATACGCCAACTCTTTAACGTCGGAACCGCCTTCGTAAGAAGAGGCATCGGTCATAGTGAAAGGAGCTTTACTTTCTTGGTCTGACTCGTCGGCGATAGTAGTCTGTTCAGAAGCAGAGACAGAGCCGCTTTCCTCGTTATCTTGAGCAGCCATATCCTCTTCAAGCTCGGCAATGCGCTCTTGACTGAGAGCTTCAGATTTAAAACCAACATTAACAGAATTGGCCCGCTGGGAAATTTTTACTTCGTCTTGAGAAGAAACTTTTTCCGATTTGGTACCCTGAGACTGAGAGGAAAGGTTCTGCCGTTGTTTGACAGACTGGGCCTGTTGCTCTCTGATACGCTCGGTATTTTTACTAGAACTGCTGCTTACTGAACTAACATTCATGCTAAAAACTCTTCCTATCCAGCTTTTTTAGACCATTCAAGAGCCGCTACAACAACTCAAAAGAACATAGTCGCATATTAAAAGCTAAAAACAAAAACTTATAACAATACTCACGACAAAAACGTATTTAAACTAGAGGCTCTCAACAAAATTAAAAGCAAATAAACAAATTTAGAGCTTAACTGTTAAAGCTCCAGACTCGCAATCGATAAAGACATCAAAGTTGCGTTCCAGTAAATTGCCTATCAACTCTCTATTGGTGCGATCGTCTGTATTTTTAGCGATAAAACTGCGGCCTATTTCCATGAAGTATTTATCTAATATTTCTTCATCGCTCAAGGCTTTAAACTCAGCGTTTTCGGCAAAAATACCACCTTTAAGCTTGGCAAAAAGCTCGGAAGGAACCGAAAAGACCTCTTGATCGTGAGCAGCCATATATTCTTTGTATGCCGAAGCTGGCTCTCCGGGGATGCCCAATTGAGAAGCGGCTCCCAACCAAATATTATTATCGACAATAACTTTCGCCCGCTCGTGGGTAGCTTTATCTTCTATATTGAGAAGCAAGAATGTCACTTGGGTTGATGCTTGGCGATAACGACGTTGACGAGGATTTTTGGCCACAGTTTGCTTAACCTCCGAGTTTTGCTTATCGATTGTCGCTGAAGGAACAACTTGCTTTCCTGAAGTGGGTAAAGCGTTTTTTTCTTCAGTTTGAGCAGAAGAATGGGTATTACAACCGCCCAAAAGTACCAAACCGAATATAAATCCGATGAAAATTTTCTTCAAATTCAAACAGCCTCCCAACAGAAAATAGCTGAACATAGAAAACTTCAGCAGCGCTGCAAAGCGGCTGTGCGTTTTTTCGCCAATCGAGGTTCCGTATACTCCCAAAAAAAGAAAAAAAAGTCCCCTTCGGCAAAATTTTCAAACAAATTTGCTGCTTCAGGGGCCTTACTTAAAAAGCTATAATGAACAACCTAAAGGTTATTTACGCATACTTCAAAACGATACTTTCCAGTACATCCATAACGTCTTTGCACTTATCAGTAACGTTTTCTAAGCTGGAGTAAATCTCTTTCCACTTAATAAGCTCAATGGCGTCTTTCTCGTTTTTGAACAAGTCGGCTACCGCACTTTGCTCAACGTTATCAGCCTCGTGCTCCAAATCTTTAATGCGACGGCGCAAATCGCTAACGTCGGTTAAAGCAATGAAACGCTCAACAGCTTCATACATAATCTCAGTAGCTTCTTTAATAATTTCAGCTAAACGCAAAGCTGCAGTAGTAGGCTTTTCTATTTGATAAGTTACCATACAAACAGCAGAAGACTGAATAAAGTCGAGAATGTCGTCTAAGTTGGCGCTTAAAGCGTGGATATCTTCACGGTCGATGGGAGTAACAAAACTTTTGGCAATATCTCTGGCGATTTCGTGCACTACGTGATCGCCCTGACGTTCCAACTCATTGAGAGCTTCCAAGTGAGCGCCCATGTTGTCGAAATCTTCCATCAAGTTGAGAAGCATGGCCCCAGCGTCTCTATCGAAGGAAGCCTGACGCTCAAACTGCTGGAAAAAGCTGTCCTCTTTGGGCAAAAAGTTAAATTTCACTATTTTTTCTCCTCTTGTGATTTGGGTCGTACTGTATCAGATCCGGCAAGCGACTCTTCTTTGTTAGGACTAGTCACTTCCGATTTACTTTCGGTCTCTTTGTCTTTTGCAGAAACTGCTTTAGACACAGGCAAAAGTATTTTTACTCCTGCTTGATTGCGCAGATTCTCCAAAAACGCTTGCAACTTTTCGGTAGCCATTACCTCCATTACTCGCAAACGCAAGTGCTCATAATCGGTAGTGCGGCTTTTTATCCAAAATAGGTACCAGCCGCCACTGTTGGAGGCCATGGGAGTGCTTAAAGTTCCCACTTTTTGGGCAAACAATTCTTTAACGCTTAAAGGATCGAACGATTCTGTCAATTCTTGACGAGTAACTCGGCCTAAATTACCTCCTATATCTCTAGTCTGGAGGTCTAAAGAATGAACCAAAGCCATAGCCGAAAATATATCTTCCCCTTTTATGCGGCTGGCTAATTCTTCTGCTTCAGCTTCTGAGCCTAATAAAATGCCCTTTAATTCCATTTCTTCAAAAGTAGCAGCATGATCAGAAAAATATTGCTTGCGCTCCGATTCGGGAACATTGTGCAAAATAAGTTTGTACATAGGTACAGAGCGACGCAAATTTTCTTGAAGTTTGGCAACATCGAGCTGATTAGAGGCTAATAATTCTTGAGCATCCGGTCTCTTTTTATAATCAGCGACCCAGTCTTGCAACTCAGCTTCGGAGACAGTGCACCCGGCTTTGGCTATGGCTTTATCCAGCAAGCGCTCAGTAATCATGTCTTGCAACGTATCGCGGCCAAAACGCTCACGTAGCTCAGCACTCAGCTGGCTGGTGCGGATAGTCTCTCCGGAAAATTTGGCAACTATCGGATCATCGGCTGGCTTGAAAAGGAAGAACGACTCAATTGCCACTACCGCCGATAGAGCGATTATTGTAAATGTCGAACGATCCATAGAACGGCCTTACGCTTCGCTTAAGCTGCGTTTCCTCCTTTTTATTTCCTTTCGACAATCAAAAAAATCGGCCCAGTTCTAAAGCCAGAGTATGTTCAGAGCCGACAATTATCGGTAGTCTTAGCGATATTTCCAAATGCAAGCAATAGCTTGCAATCCATCTTTGAAGCCGATTTTTTTGCCCGAAGACTTGCAACGCGGTGCATAATCTATAGGAACTTCGACTATGCGACATCCTGCTTTAGCCAACTTAGCCGTAATTTCCGGCTCGATACCAAAACGCTCCTGTTCCAAAGTGAGAGACTGTAAAATATCGCGTCTAACAGCTTTAAAACATGTTTCCATATCGGTAAGGCGATAGCCAGTAAAGCGATTAGACAGCCAAGTTAAGAACCAATTAGCCAAGATATTACATACATATGCGCCCTTTATCCAGCGAGTTTTGGCGAAACGCGATCCGTAACAAGCTTCAGCCTGCCCGCTTAAAACTGGTTCCACAACTTGAGGATAAAAGTCAGGCGAATATTCAAAATCGGCGTCTTGAATAATAATTACGTCTCCGGAAGTTTCAGCTATACCACGCCTAATAGCCGCTCCTTTACCGCGATTTTCTCGGCAATAAACAACCTTAGTGACCAGCGATTCTACCGCTTCACGCAAAATATGCCTAGTTCCATCCGTCGAGCCGTCGTCTATAACAATAACTTCTTTATTGGGAACCGGAGAAGCCAAAACGGACATCACCAAATCGAGAATGAGCTTTTCTTCGTTGTAACAAGGAATGATCACACTTAAAAGGCGATCCTTCCATAGCGCTTCATCCATATTTTCCAAAGCTCCCACTTAATACAGAAAAATCTTCCGAGCTAATTATTTTCCTAAGGCCTGTGCTAATTTGACAAATTCTTGTAAATTGAGTTGTTGTTGGCTGTCAGAACGAGCGCACTTAGGATCATTATGTACTTCAACCATTAAGCCGTCAGCTCCCGCCGACTGAGCTGCTTTGGCTAAAGGAAGCAAAATATCACGTCGGCCAGCAGCGTGAGAAATATCCACAATAACGGGAAGATGGGTCTCTTTTTTCAATAAAGGAACAGCAGAAATGTCTAGAGTGCTGCGCACCCAACGCTCGAAAGTGCGAATACCGCGCTCGCATAAAATAATTTCAGAAGCCCCACTTTTCATTAAGTATTCAGCCGCTAAAAGAAATTCATCCAAGGTAGCTGCAAAATGGCGCTTCAAAATCAGCGGCTTGCCCATAGCTCCTACTTCTTGTAATAGTGGATAGTTATACATATTGCGAGCGCCTATTTGTACAATATCTACATAGGGATATATCTTATCAAGTAAACGCACATCGGTAATTTCGCTGGCCACAGCTAAACCGTGGCGCTGAGCCGCTTCGTAAAGCATTTTTAAGCCAGGCAATCCCAATCCCTGGAAACTATAAGGTGAAGTACGCGGCTTAAAAGCGCCGCCACGCATAATTTTTACCTTTGAAGCTTCAAGGCAAGATGCCACAGCTTCAACCTGTTCTTCATTTTCCACCGAGCAAGGCCCAGCAATAATATTAAAAACACCACCGCCGAAAGTAGCGCCGTTAACTTTTACTAAAGTGTTCTCAGCTTTATAACCGCGAGATACTTTTAAGCTTTGGCGTTCGTGACCGCTCATAAGCTCTAAAGTAACTTGAAAGATATGTTTAAAAAGCTCGCTGATAGCAGAATTGCTAAAGGGGCCACCGTTGTGTTTTACCAATTCTTCCAACATGGAAGACTCACGCACAGGATCAAAACCGTCGATTCCTGCTTTAGCTTTTTCTCCAGTTAACTCCAAGGCTATAGCAGCTCTTTGATTTAGAAGATCTAAAATCTTAAAATTTATCTTATCTATTTCATCTCGCAAAGCGCTTACGCGATTATCTTTCACAGCTATTTCTATACTCCTAATTTTTTTATACCTTCAGTTCCTTTACTCGTCGTCCGTTTCCCTGCCAGTATAAACAGAGCTGAATTTTCTATCTAAAGCCAAACTTATAGCTATATAGATCAGCGCAAAAATAACAAAACAAACTACCCCCCAGTGCCCAGGCAAAGAGAAATAAATAGCAGACAGACAATAAACGTGCCAAAAGAAAGCGGCAAAAGAAAGCAAAATAAAAAAGCAAATAAAGAAATAATTATTTCGTTTGGCTTTTTCTACCTGATTTTTGATCTTTTCCAATTCTTTTTCTAGGGCTTCTTTTTGGGAGGCAAAAGCCTCTCGACTAGACAGTTCTCCTTCTCCGCCATGGCAAAACATAATATCGGCTCTGATTTTTTCGTATCTATAGGTGTGAGAAGCAGAAAAAAGAGAGACGACCCGCTTTGTTATCAAAACATAAATGAAATAAAGCAAAAATATTTCTATAACATAATAGGGAACTAAGTGAGCATTACTTTGAGAAATACAAAACTTAAAAATATCTGGACAAGCTAAACCAAAAAGTACTACGCCCATGAGAGCAGTTACAGCATAGATAGCTTTTTTAATGTTGTCTCCAATACGTCTAAGTGGTAATTCACTAAAAAAAGGTAGCAACTCAGCTTTTTCCAGATAAGCTCCACCAGGGTGAGAATAAGCAAACATTAAGAGTAATTCAGCAAAGAAAAGTGCTATAAGCAAAGCACAGCCCCAGCCCAAAATTTGCGCAAACAATACGGTAAGCAAGATTAAAGCGCCGATTAGGCCGATAATAACCGAACCACCTACCAGATAAAATAAGTAAGCTATAAATTCGCGCTTTTTTTGAGCTTTAATATCGTTTTCTATTACTTCACTCACCCTTTTATCCCACCTGACGTAGATAGAAATTGAAAGTTAGCCGCCAGTAGTATACATTATTGCACGGCCACTTAGGGCTGTACAACAACTTAAACAAATTAAGGGAGGCTGTCTCAACAGCGCCGCGATGGATTCTATACTGTCTCTTTTTCATCAAGCAGCCATAAAAAATGCTGATAAACCAGCGATTATATTAAATGAACAAGTACTCACTTATGCACAACTGGAAAATATTAGCAACCATTTGGCTGCCAATTTGATTCAGCGCGGCTTAACTTCCGGCCAAGTGGCGGCTATTATGCTGCGACAATCAGTTTATCTTCCAGCGCTTATTTTGGCTGTGCTAAAAACTGGAGCTGCCTACCTTCCCTTAGACGCCGAATATCCATCCGAACGACTCAGTTTTATGCTGCGCGACGCTCAAGCCGATTGCCTTATTTGCGAAAATAAGCTACTAAGTACAACGCTCGATTATCAAGGGCAAAAATGGCCTTTACAAGAGTTGCTCAACCAATCATCTCCAGTACAATTGCCAGAATGCGAGCCTTCTAGCGAAAGCTTAGCCATAGTACTATATACCTCTGGCTCGACCGGCCGTCCTAAAGGTATCAAAATTCCCCTAAGGGCACTCAATCATTACGTTAATATTTATAGAAAACTTACTGAGCTCAATTCGCAAAGCCGCACTTCTTCATATGCTAGCTTCAGTTTTGACGCCCATGTTTTAGAAATATATCCACCTTTGTGCAGCGGCGCCACGCTCTATTTTATACCTCAAGAAATTCGCCTTAATTTTCCTAAACTGAGTCGTTTTATCGAAGATAACCAAATTAGTCACGCTTTTATGACTACTCAAGCGGCTTTCCGCTTTGTCAATGGCTTTGATAGTCAGTCTTTGCGCTTACTAATTACTGGAGGCGAAAAGTTACCTTCTTTTACTCCTAATAAGCATTATCGAGTTCTCAATCTTTACGGTCCCACAGAAACTCTTTGCAGCGTCAGCGGCTTTTTTGTCGACAAATACTATGAAAATATTCCCATAGGCTATCCTCACCAGGGCAGCCGCTTCTATATTTTCAATGAGAAGCAACAACCTTTGTCAAACGACAAGTGGGGCGAACTATATATTGCTTCACCCCAAATTATGCTTGGCTATATAGGGCGCGAATTTGAAGAAAAACAAGCCTTATACCCCAATCCATTTTATGATCCGCAACATGATGAGCCATATTATCGCTATTTATACCGCAGCGGCGACAGGGCTATGCTTACAAATAAGGGATGCTATCTAATCGGCGGCCGTTTAGATCGACAAATTAAAGTGCGCGGTTTTAGAATAGAACCAAGCGAAATAGAAGAGTGTTTAAACAAATATCCAGGCGTAAACAGTGTAGCAGTAAAAGCTTGGCCTTCGGCTCAAGGATTGACTTTAACCGCTTACTTTACAGCCGAAGGCCCTCTAAGCGAAAAAGAAATGCTGAAATTCTTTGCCAACCGCAAACCGCGCTACATGACACCGCGCCTTGTTCGCCTAGATAAAATGCCTTTAAATGTCAATAATAAAATTGACTATGCATCGTTGCCGCCATTATCTGCAGAACTTGAAAAGAGCGAACAAGGTGCCTTAGTTACGGCCGCCGAGGATGCAACTTGCCAAGCATCCCCTACCACCTTGGGCCACGAAAGGAGCCGCTGCGGTAAAGTAGCACCTACAACAGCGCTGCTTAGGAGCATAATTGGCGCCATTATTAAGCAAGAGCACTTTTCCGAGCATGACGATTTTTGGAATTTAGGCCTAAATTCTTTAGGGTTGATAAGCTTACTGGCCGAAATATACAAACAAACAGGGCTAAGTTTGGAAGCTGCCGATCTTTATCGCTATAGGAACTTGGAGCTTTTGGCCAGATACTTAAACGAATTGCTCGGAAAAGAAAAGGAAAATAATGGCCTTAGAGCAGAAAAGCGCCGCTCTTATCCTTTGAGCGCCGTGCAGCGCGGCGTATATTTGGACGCAGTTCGCTGGCCGGCAAAATGTATTTACAACAACCCTATATTGATAAAATTTGCCAAAAGCCACACAGATTTGCCAAGTTTGCGAACTGCCTTAGAGCAAGTGATCGCCGCCTATCCCAGCTTGAAAACATACTTAAGGGAAAGTTTTAATGACGAAAGTGAATTTGAAGCTCGCCTCTACATAGACGAACCAGAGCCTTTTAAAATTGTTATAAAAGAAATAGGTGAAGGCGAGCCCCAAGCCGATCGAGATTATAAGATAAGACCTTTTATCTTTTTGCAAGAGAAAGAGCCTTTCAACTCGGAAGCTTATTTGAGTCGTTTTGCTTTATTGCATAATCAAAGCAGTATTTATTTATTTGCTGATATTCATCACCTTGTTACCGACGGACAAAGCTTAACGCTCTTGTTGCAAAGTTTATCTCAAGCTTATAGTGGCAAGAAACTTCCTCAGGACAACTATAAAGCTTTCAACTACAACCTTAAAGAAGAAGCACAGCGCCAAGAAAAAAAGCCTGAGCGAGAAGCCGCTCGGGAGCATTTCCACCAGCTGTTGGGGTCAGAAACTCAAGATATGATTTTGCCAGAAGCCAAGCCGACTTTAGGCCAATGCCTCCAGGGACGCAGCTTCAATTTAAGCACAAATAAAATATATTCTGCACACTTAGCAAAAATATGCCACAACTTGCACATCACCCCCAACTCCCTGTTTTGTGCTGTTTTTGGCTTTGTATTGGCGTGCTTCAAAGGACAAGATCAAGCCTTTTTTAATTCTGTATGCAATGCACGTCCGCAAGCGGATCTCAATTCGGCTTTAGGTATGTTTACTCGCACCTACCCTATAAAAGTCAATTTAAGTTCTGATTTATCCATAATCGATTTTGTACAGCAAATACAGCAAGAAATTTCTGCCAATTTAGGTTTTCCCAGTTATTCTTATGCAGAATTATCGGCCGATTTCGATTTAAAGAATTTACCTTCTTTAATTTATCAGGGAGACTTTTTGCAATCGTTTACTTTTAACGGGCAGCAATTGACTATACAACAGTTGAAACACGAAGAAAACGGCCTTTTAGCTCTAGAAATTTACGTGAATGCGAAGGAATTGCGCTTACACTTTTCCTGGCAAGAGCCCTTATATAATCTAACTATCATTAAAAACTTGGCAGAAACATACTTAACCGCTTTGCTAAGCTTTATAGAAGTTGACAAGCTCAGCCAAGTAAAATTGCTTTCTTTTCAAGCGCAGGAACAATGGCAAGTTTTAAACGATACAAACGAACCTTATAGCTATGTACCTACCGTGAAACGCTTTGAGGAAGCTGTTGCCAAATACTCTAAACAAACAGCCCTTATAAGCTCAGGCTGCAGCTTAACTTATGCAGAATTAAACAAACACGCTAACGCTTTAGCTCATTTTATAAAAAGTAAGGCAAGCTCTTGGCGCAACATACCTATAGCCCTTATAACTGAGCGCTCCCCTTACGCTTATATTGCTCGTTTGGCTGTCATGAAAGCTGGTGCTGCTTTTATGCAACCAGATCCCAATTGGCCTGCCGCTAGATTAGTTGCTGCTTTAAAAAATAGCCAACCACCTTTAATTTTAGTTGACGCCAACACTAGACAGCTAGCGGAATTGCGTCAAGCTTTAGTAGCCAATGCTCTAGATATTGCTCTTGTCGATTTGCATAATTTTGACTGGAGCGCCTATTCTCAAACTAATTTAACTGAAGTTGAACACCAAGCTGACGATTTGGCCTACATTATTTATACTTCAGGATCTACAGGAACTCCCAAGGGAGTAATGATTGAAGAGCACAGCCTTTCCCATTTGGCCGCTCCTTTAAAGGGCAACACTCAATATTGGGCTATAGTCGAAGGCCATAAAGTTTGCTTAGCTTGGTGCTCTTTGACTTTCGACGTGTCAATTTTAGAATTTATAGCTCCGCTTTGCTCCGGATTAAGCGTACTTTTAGCTTCAGAAGCTGAAATTCATAATCCAAATCTTTTGGGAGAAAGTATGCTCAATCACCAAGCTGAAGTAATGGCTTGCGTCCCCTCTTATTTACTAAACAGTTTGGAAGCTGAAAATTTATGTCAAGCTGTAGCTAAGCTCAAAACGGTTATTTTGGGCGGCGAACATTTTTCGTCTCACCTATACGAACAACTTAAGCAAATAAATCCACAATTGCGAATCTTTAATTGTTACGGCCCTTCGGAAACTACTATAGCTTGCAGCGCCCATCTCGTTACTAAAAAAGGTGATACCAGTTTAGGTAAGCCTATGGCCAATACAAAATGGGCCGTTCTCAATAGTTTCCAGC
>SFMI01000002.1 GCA_004554425.1 Candidatus Saccharimonadota bacterium
TTGAAATTGTTAAGCAAGTTGTAGAAAGTGAGGTAAGCAATGATGAGCCAATTGGATGAGTATTTAGCTAAGCCTTACAGAATGGAAATAGTTGAAGATCCTTATGAAGGTGGGTTTGTAGTTTCTTTTCCTGAATTGCCTGGGTGTTTGACTTGTGGAGAAACTATAGAACAGGCCTTAGCTAATGCGGCTGATGCTAAAAAAGTGTGGCTTGAAGCGGCTTTAGAAGAGGGCATAAAAATAAATGAACCTGATAGTTTAAAGAGTTATTCTGGGCAGTTTAAATTGCGCATTCCTCGCAGTTTACATAAACTTTTGAGTGAACATTCACGTGAGGAAGGAATAAGTTTGAATCAATATTGTGTTTATTTACTTTCTAAAGCGTTAGGCGAAACATTGTCTGCAGCTGCGTTGTAAAAGTGGCTGCTTAAAAAACATAACCTGTGAATCCCATCATTTCTGCAAGGTTGGATGGGATTTTTTATAAGTAAAACAAGTCACTGTGTGAACCTGTGTCAACGACTGTCAAAACTAAAATGTCATCCTCTATACGGTAAATCAACAGCCAGTCTGGTTGTATGTGACACTCGCGATGGCCAAACCAGTTTCCCTTAAGCGCATGATCGCGGTATCTAGGTGGAAGTTGTTCGCCTTTAGCTAACAAATTCACCACTTGTATGAGACTCTCTTTATCATATCCGCGCTTTATCGCACGCTTGTAAGATTTCTTAAATTTAGTTGTATATTTAATGCTATATTTAGTCATCGTCGTCTAAGGCTCTAAATAACTCGTTAACATCAGTGTAACTCTTCACGTTTGGATCTCGAGCTATTCTTTCCGCTTCGCGCATAGCTTCTATGGTCTCTTCTTTTGGGTAATCGTACTCAAATGGGACTTTACCCTCACACAGCGCGTGACGCACCAATATATCGACTGCAGTAGAAAAATCTAAGCCCAATTTTGCAAACAATTCATCTGCTTGATTTTTTAAAGCAGAGTCGATGCTTATATTCACATTTGTAATAGCTGACGACATACGCAATCTACTCCTTTTTATTGGCTTTTGTAATTATATGATAATACATTGTATCATTTGTTTCAAAGGAATGTCTATAATAACCAAAAAAAGCCCCCGCTCGGTTAAGAGCGGGGGCTCTATTCATTCAGCCTAAGCTGTTCTAACTAATGAAAGATTAGAACTTAACTTTGAACTGAGTGGTAACCTGCCAGCCGTACCAGCTGAAAGGATGGTTGGTGTAACCGTAAGAGGTGTCACCGATGGTCTGAGCGGAGCCATCCTGGCGGAAATTGGCGAAGGTAGCAGCGTCAACCTTATCCTTGGTATCGTAGTAACGGAAGTCCATATTCCACTGAGTATTGGCACTCAAGTCGCAGTCGAAACCGATGAAAGGAATGGTCTGCTGAACGTCAATATTCTTGAAGTCAATGGAATTGACGGAAGCGGCGAACTGGTTGTAAGCACCGGAAGGATCCCAGTGACCGTTCATGTTAACCATGTCGCAACCGGCGCGCAAGGTCCACTGATCGTTGGCTTCCCAGCCTAAACCAATGTGGAAGTTGTCATTATTTAGCTTGACATAGTTCTGGCTTCCACCTTGGGCAACAGCCAGGTCGCTGTCACGCTTGAACTCGTTGCGGTTGTAACCGAGGTCGAGTTTCAAACGAGGATTGTCCCACTTGTAGCTGGCGCCAATGCCGTACTGGGTCTGCTTACCTTTGTGATCTTCGAGAGCGTTGAGGTTAGCGTCGAAGGAGCTAGCACTCTGAGCACCGTAGACAGCGGGATCAGCGTAACCGTAGAAGACGGGATCCATGAAACCAGGGGCGAAGCCGAGGATGTAGTTGGTAGGAGCACCAGCGGTGGCGCCAGGCAACTCACGCACGTCGTATAAGCTGGACTTCTTCTGGTTCAAGAAGGAAGCTTTGGCCCATACTAAACCGTGACGATCATCGAAGCGCCACTGACCGTTGAAGCGGATACCTTCGCGGTTGTGAGGATATACTTCGGTGTCATGTAAGGACCACATGTCGGAGTAGTAGTTGGTGTTCATTAAGTTGAAGGCGTTGTAGCGACCGTAATTCTCGAGGCCGTTCACGTAGGGGTTCATGTTTACGAAAGGATCGTAGTTAGGATCTACGGATACGTAAGCCAAGCTGAGGTCGAGGTCGCCCTCTAACAAGTTGGCGCCGACTTCTACGCGGAAGGCGTTGCCTTCGGAGGAGTAATCGGAATCTTTGTTAGCTTTGTACTCGGTGCGAGCGTATTCGCCAGCGGCGTAAATCTCGTTACCGGACTCGCCGATATCCCACTTGTAGTTGGCGCTGATACCATAGCCGAACATGCTCTGAGGACCGAAGGCGCCGTTGCCTAAGTCATCAATGGTGTCCCAGCCGGGGATGGGGCGCTTGTTGCCGCCTTCGAGGGCAGCACTGTTGTAGTAGCCAGAGGGGTTGACCCACTGTAAGTTGGTAGCACCAACCATAGGGGAACCGTAGGCTAAATTGGCGTCGTTGATCAAGCCGATGCCTAAGGAGTCGCCATTAGCAGCTTCGTTAGCAGCGCGCATGAAGTTGACTTTTACTTGGCCGCCACCGAACTCGAAGGCGACGTCGCCACCGATGATGTCGGTGTCATAAGCTTGAACACCACCATAGTAGTCAGTATTGAAGGTGGAGATGCGAGAGCCTAAAACTTCCCAACGAAGGACGCCAGCTTCGAAAGCGTGGCTGCCGCTTAAGTTGAAACCGAAGCGATCCAAGTAATCGGGACCGAAGGCGGAGAGGTTCTTCTGGCCGGCGAAGAGGATGTTGTCCATGTTGTCTTCGCTGTAAGCACCCAAGGTGAGCTTAATGCCGGAAGGATTGTGAATTACCCAGAAGTTGTCCAACACCATGCGGGTGTAAGGAGCGTTGTTCAAGCTGTTAACGGAGCTGGAACCACCGAACTGGTTGCAGAGGTAAGGAGCGGAGACACCCCAGAGGGAGTCGACCATGCTGTTACCAGCGGAAGTGTAAGCAGCGAATTCAGCGCCGGCGTCGATATCGTCGGAAACGCGGATGCGCATACCGAGGATACCCTTCATGGTGAAGCCGGTACCGTTGGTGAGGCCTACGCCATTGCGAAGGTCAGCAACGGGAAGTACGCCACCGTTTTCGGGCTGAAGCTGAGTGCCAGCAACGGTGCCGACAGCAGCGTTGTAATCGAAACCACCGATACCACCGGCGTTAGTGTCCTGGATACCGTCAGCATCGTTGTGGAAAGACTGAGCGGTAACGCGGGCTTCCAAGGATCCGTAGAAAGTGATTCTCTCGAGCTCAGAGACGCGGAGGTCGAGTTTGTCAACCTTGTCTTCCAAGGTGCCGACACGGGCACCGAGGGCGTCTAATTCGCTGCGGAGAGCGTCCACCAATTTCTGGAGCTCAGCGAGCTCGGCCTTGGTGGCGAAAGTGGCGTGCTCCTGCTCCATTTGACCGAGCAGACGAGCAACCATCATAGCAACTTCCCAACGAGTGGCATTTCTGTCACCCTTGAAGGTGCCATCGGGATAACCTTCAACAATACCTTTAGCAGCCAAAGTGGCTACGGCATCACGAGCCCAATGATTCTCGGGAACATCCGGGAATAAAGGAGCAGCGAATGCAGGGGCGGCTAGACCGAGTGTAAATACTGCGGCAGCAACCGTAGTTTTCATGCGTAAATTCATTGCATGATCTCCTTATATTTTTTATATATATTAGTGATGGTAAAAACTCCGGAGTTATAATACTTAATCCCTGCCAGCCCGCGGCTCTAAAATGAGCTGTTCAAAGTTTCCTCAAGCTAGCTTACCGCTAACTTACAGAGAGCGCGTACCGTTACCGGAGCGGTGTCAACTTCGGCAAAAGATCTTTTCTCCTGCCAAAGGTAGTGAATGACAGATAAAAATCCGTGAAAAAAACTTGCGTTCTTATCTATTAACGGCGCCTAACTTCTTCTCTTATTTTTGTTCCCCTTCAAAATTGAAGTTTTTTCTCCAAAAAATATTGGCTATTTTTAAGCTCAGCCCGCTAAGACAGTATTATCTGCTTGCAAAGTGCGCTTAGCCTTCCACTCTTTGGAAGCTTTGGCTTTCAATTCAAAAACTTCCAAATCGTCGGGTACAAAAAGGTTGCCGTTGAAGTAGGGGCCGCCTTCCTCAATATATAAGCTCTTTCTTTGCTTTATGTTTCTATCTTCAGTGTGATAAATAATTAGATTTTTTACCTGAAGATTTTCCGCCAGCTGGCAAGCCTCTTTCATAGTAGAGTGGTGCTTCTGATGAGGCTTAAAAATATCAACTTGGCTATCTAAGCAAAAAGCTTCATGTAAAAGCCACTTGCTACCTTGAGCGTACTTTCTGGTGCTTTCGTTGAAAGGCTCGTCGCCACAGCAAGTTAATTTTTCACCGTTACCAAGATCCATAGTAAAACCGAATTGCTTGGCTTTAGTAGACAAAATGTCGAAAAATACGGTTTGGCAACCTAAAATATCAATGGTTTGCCCGTCTTTTACTTCCACTAAATGGAGGCGTGTATCTATATATTTTGTCTCTTTGGGCGTAAAAAGTTGCTCAGCCAAAGTGCGCAAACATTTTATTACTTCATCGTGTCCATAAATAGTTGCTTCGCCTTCATATTGGTCGCGAGCCATGCCCTGGCAAATAAAGCGAATCATCCAGACAATGCCCAAAATATGATCGACATGTTTGTGAGTTACAAAGATGGTGCGCAGATCTTGCCATTTTAAGCCCGCTTGTTTCAATTGGCGAAAAAGGCCATTGCCTCCGCCGCCGTCGACTAAAAAGCTGCCTTGCGCGTTGCTAAGTACAAAACAAGTATTATAACATTCGGTTACGCTGGCATTGCCAGTACCTAGAATAGTAAGTTTCATAAATATTTTTCCTAAGTAGTATAACTAGACGGCGTCACTTGCTTGAGGTTCGCGGCCTAAACGGGCTCTAGCTTGTAACCAACTGCGCATGAAGCCATTAAGATCGCCTCCCAGCACTGCACTTACGTTGGCATTTTCAAAACCAGTGCGTCTATCTTTTACCATAGTGTAAGGTTGCATTACGTAGTTGCGGATCTGGTTGGCCCAGGCCGCTTCGCGATTTTCGCCTTTTACGTTGTCTAAAGTATCTTGGCGTTGCTCGCGTTTAAGCTCTAAAAGCTTAGCTTTAAGCATACGCAAAGCCGTTTCTTTGTTGGAATGCTGGGAACGCTCGTTTTGACAAGCAGCCACAGTACCAGTGGGAATGTGAGTAATACGCACCGCCGATTCGGTTTTGTTGACGTGCTGTCCGCCAGCACCTTGAGAGCGATAAGTATCTATTTTTAAGTCTTCAGGGCGCAATTCAATATTGAGCTCTTCGGCTAATTCTGGCACTACTTCTACTTTTGCAAAAGAAGTATGGCGGCGGTGAGCGGCGTCGTAAGGAGAAATGCGCACTAAACGGTGGACGCCGTGCTCGGAACTGAGCATACCGAAGGGGTAGAAGCCTTCGATAATCAAGCTAGCCGAATGGATACCGTCTTCTTCAGCTGGTGAATACTCTACTAAGCTTACTTTATAACCTTCATTTTCGGCCCAGCGCATATACATACGCAAGAGCATTTCTGTCCAATCTTGGGCGTCTACTCCGCCAGCTCCGGCATGAAGAGTAACAATAGCGGCAGCCTTATCGTAAGGGCCGTTCAACAAAGAAATAGTTTCGGCCCGCTCCAGGCGGTGAGTCAGTTCATCATAATAGCGCTGGGCTTCGTCTATTTCCTCTTGATTCTCGGGAGTGCCTAACTCGGCAGCCACTTCAGCTTCTTCCAGCGCAGAATTTAATTCATGCCACTGCTGAAAAATAGTTTTATATTGGGCCAGCTCTTGGGTGAGGCGTTGGACAGCCTCGTTATCTTCCCATACTTGGCCAGAGCCAAATTGGGCTTCAATTTCTTGAATTTTGCGTTCTATAGTATCTAGGTCAAAGATAGTCGCGCATGCGTTCGACGCGGGCGCGGGCTTCGCTTAAAGGCTCGGCAAATTGGGAGAGCATAACGAAGTGTTTTCCTTTCCAAAAATAAGTTGCGAAAAAGATTGGGCCCGCGCCTAAGCTGAAAAGTTAAGGCAAACGGGCCCATCATTAAATGGCGCTAAATGCTAGCGCTCTTCGGGATAGTGGCACTTTTTCCACTTTTTGCCACTGCCGCACCAGCAAGGATCGTTACGACCCAATTTGGCTCCAGTGCGCTTAATGGGCTCGACGGGCATTTCGTTGTCACGGTTGGTAGACGTGGCGTGCATAGTCTCTTTTTGCTCAAGGTGCTCTTCAATTTGTTCGGTAGCTTGTACTTCGACGCGGAAGAGATAGTGCAAGGTATCGTCGCGCAAACGGCGTTTCAAACCATCGAACTCTTCGGCAGCTTCGCGAATAAATTCAACCTGAGGATCTTTCTGACCATAACCGCGTAAGTGGATACCTTCGCGCAATAATTCGATATTGCTCAAGTGCTCAATCCACTTTTCGTCAGTGACGCGCAATAAAGTGAAACGCTCCAAATCGGACATGAGCTGATCACCCAAAATTTCGATTTTTTTGTCGTAAACTTCGCGTAACCAACCAACTACAGTTTCTTTAATTTCAGCAGGTAATTTGCCGCCTAAATCGGCCTTGCTTACGCCTTCAGGCAAAACTAACTGATCGTGCAAAGCTACCATTAAGCCATCGAAGTCCCAAGTTTCGGGCGGGGCTTGTTCGTGCATATGCATATCGACCAAATCGCTAACTGCATCTTCAATGAAGCTATAAATAGTTTCGCGCAAGTCTTTGCCTTCCAAGATCTTGTCGCGGTCGGCATAGATAACGCGGCGCTGCTCGTTCATGGTATCGTCGTACTTGAGAACGTTTTTACGAATCTCGAAGTGGTGACTTTCTACCTTCATTTGGGCATTTTCGATACCACGAGAAATTAAAGGATTCTCGATGACTTCATCTTCTAAGCCTAAAGTATCCATTAAGCTGCGGATTCTATCGCTAGCAAAGAGGCGCATAAGTTCGTCGTCTAAAGCTACGTAGAAGCGTGAAGCACCAGGATCGCCCTGACGTCCAGCACGACCGCGCAACTGGTTGTCGATACGACGCGACTCGTGACGCTCAGTACCTAAAATATAGAGTCCGCCAGCTTCACGTACTTTCTTTTCTTCTTCGGGATCGGCAGGATCGCCGCCCAATTTAATGTCAACGCCTCGACCGGCCATATTAGTGGCGATAGTTACAGCGCCTAAACGTCCGGCTTGAGCAATAATGTGAGCTTCTTTTTCGTGGTATTTGGCGTTGAGCACGTTGTGCTTAATGCCCATTTTGGTAAGAAGCTGGCTGAGCTCTTCCGATTTTTCAATAGAGCGAGTACCTACCAAAATAGGCTGACCCTTGGCGTGGCGTTCGGCGATATCGGCACAAACAGCCTTAAATTTGTACTTCTCGTTTTTGTAAACTTGGTCATGCAAATCGATACGGGCTACTTTTACGTTGGTAGGAATTACTACTACGTCCAAATCATAAATTTCGCGGAATTCGCGCTCTTCGGTTAAAGCTGTACCAGTCATACCGGCCAACTTGTGGTAGAGCTTGAAGTAATTCTGGAAAGTAATCGTGGCCAAAGTTTGGTCTTCTTGGCGGACTTTGACGCCCTCTTTGGCTTCGATAGCTTGGTGCAAACCGTCGGAATAGCGGCGTCCGAACATGAGGCGGCCGGTAAATTCGTCGACGATAACGATTTCACCATTTTTAACGACATATTCAATATCGTTGCGGTAGCATTCTTTGGCGCGTAAAGCGTTGTCAATAAAATGGGCCGTCTCCATATTGTCGGGATCGAAAAGGTTGCGCAAGCCTAAAAGTTGCTCAACTTTGGCTACACCTTCTTCAGTTAAAGGAGCGGTCTTTGATTTCTCTTCCACAGTATAGTGGACGTCTTTTTTCAACTCGCGGGCTACTTGAGCGTAGCGGCCGTACATATTGGTAGAGCCGGTACCGCGACCGGAAATAATCAACGGGGTGCGGGCTTCGTCGATCAAAATAGAGTCGACTTCGTCAACAATGGCAAAGTTGAGTTCACGTTGCACGCGCTGGTCTAAGTCCATAACCATATTGTCGCGCAAATAATCGAAACCGTATTCGTTATTGGTACCGTAAGTAATGTCGGCTTCGTAAGCTTGGCGGCGAGGCACGGGACGCAAGTGGTTGTTGCTATCATCGCCAGTTTCAACTTCGGGATCGTATAAGTAGGCGGTGTCGTGATTGATAATACCTACGGACAAGCCCAAGAAATGGTAAATAGGGGCCATCCAGCGGCCGTCGCGTTTGGCTAAGTAGTCGTTGACGGTGACAACGTGGACGCCGCGTCCAGTTAAAGCGTTAAGGTAAACGGGGCTGGTAGCTACCAATGTCTTACCTTCACCGGTTTTCATTTCGGCGATACGTCCTTGATGGAGTACGATGCCGCCGATCATTTGCACATCGTAATGGCGCAAACCCAAAGTGCGTTTGGAAGCCTCGCGCACAGCCGCAAAAGCTTCAGGCAAGATATCATCTAAAGTTTCTTTGCCTTTTAAGCGCTGACGGAAACTATCTGTAAGAGCGCGCAGCTCTTCGTCAGAACGACTCTTCATACTCTCTTCAAAGTCGTTGATCTTCTTGACGACCTTGCGGATCTTTCTAATTTCCCGCTCGTTGGGGTCGAAAAGCCATTCAATGAATCCCATGTTATCGCACTCCGATATTTGTAAACAAACTAAATCAAATTTTCTTGTAAAAAATTGAACAAACTGTCTTTCGCAGGCTGTTTTGTGGGGAAAACGGACGAGCGCAAGGCGGCGGATGAGAAAGCGCGTTCCCAAAAGTTGCCCAACGACAGCTTAGGTGGTTTCTATTATGAACGCTTGCTTCCTTCGCTTTTCCTATTTGTTTTCTGTCTGCCTTGCATATGCGTTGTGTTTGCACTCAATATTTATTCTTGGCGATTGCATTCCAATACATCTTTATAGAAGACCGTTTTCCATTGTATATAAGTAATCATGGCGCCGCCAATTATAAAGCAAATAATTAACAGAGTTTCCATAGCCGTCATGCCCAAGCGCTCGGTAAAAACGCCTTGTAAAGCGGCGATAATGCTCATAGCTCCCCAGGCGGTAAAAGTATTTAAAGAGCCAAAGGCTGTTTTGTCACCAACACTAGGGAACATGTCAGGTACGCTAATAACTAAAGCCATAGAGTAAATACGATCTAAAGTCATAAAGATGGCAATAGCTGCCACGGCGGCGGTTATATTTAGTTTGCCATAAATAAAAATGGGCAAAAGCACCAGCGAAAGAATAATGCTAACCAAAAAAGTGGGGCGGTGGCCGAAGCGCTTCATAATGCTGTTGGTAAAGAAGTTGATAAGGCAATCGGCCAAACCGATAATAAGTAAGGCTAAGCTCACTTCTTTAAGGTCGAGCTTGTAGTGGTAGGGGAACCAAAGGCCGCACAAAGAGTAAAAGCCAAAGTAGGCCATGCGATTGATGGTTGAACCCACATAATAAGTGATGGCGTGAGGTACGGCCAAAGCTTTTTTGTACGGTTCGACAATAGCTTTGCATACAGAAAAAAGGCTTTTAAAAGTTAAATTTTGGCATAAAGGTGAAGCTTTTTCGTCTTGAGGTTGGTCGCTGGGCTGCTCGCCTTCGTTTTTGTGTTCGGTTGGGTAAAAACAAGCTAAAGCCAAACCGCTGGCCGCCGTAAGCAAAGCAATAATTAGAATCGGTACACGCCAATTGAAATCGACTGTAAGCCAACCGGCCAGCGGTACGCCCACAGCTGTTGCTAAAGGGCGAGCCGACATTAAGACGGCGATCATAGCCGGGAAATAGGCTTTGGAAACGCCATGGAAAGTTAGGCTCCACATAATGGAAGCTACGAAGCCTGCTCCCAAGCCGGACAAGGCTCGCCAGACTAAGCCCAGCTCAAAGGAAGAAGAAAAAGCAAAGGCTGCTTGAGTGAGCGCTAAAAGGAGCGTGCACCAAAAGAGCAATTTGCTTGATTTAAAAGCCGAAACTAGCGAAGGGCCAAAAATAAGGCCAGCTACGGTGCCGCCGGTACAAAAAGAAATGAACAGCAGAGCCGTATGGGCCGGAATGGCGAAGCTTTGGCCAATAACGTCAGCCATAGGAGAGATGGCATTGTCGATTGAATTGAAAGCAAAAATTAAAATAAAAGCTAAAACGACAACGACTCTCTCCATAGTTGCGAACCTCTGATGTGCGAAATTAGTGCAACTCTTTTAAGGCTCGAGCAGCTAGGGCCAGAGCAGACTCCACATATTCTTCGCTTTCGCCTAAAGCGGCCAGGGCCACGGTGCCATGAGTCGGCGGCGAAGTTATTACCAGTCCGCGTCTGCCTTTCGTTTTGTGCAAAAGGAGCGGTTCCCCTTCATAGGTGAGTGAGCTCAATTTGGTTAGCAATTCGTCTGTATTGGCGGCTGTAGTAGGTAGCGACTCTCTGGAACTTATATGCAGGCTTGACCAATGTGATCCAAAAAAGTGTTTGGCTATGTCGACTACGTAACCAAAGCCATTGTGGCGGAAGTTGCATTCCAAAAAGACTGGCTCAAGCTTGCCTTGGGCGTTTCTGGCTAGGCCCCAATCCATATTTAGATAGCCCCTAGCTCCGGCTAGATAAACTGAACGACCCAAACGATTGATACCGGCCAATAGCTCGGACAGTGCCTCGTCCCCTTCTGGCCCCACCACATTGGCTGGATAATCAAAGCCACACCAGCCGCCGTGACTGTCGAATACTTGGCTATCTAAGCCTACGAAATGGCAACCTTGATCGTCGATTAAGCTGAGCGAGCCGCAAACAGTTTCAAAGTCGAGAAAATGTTCTACTAATACTCTGCTGCCGCCGTACCAGTGAGGCAAAGCCGCTTTGAGTTCAGTTGCCGTTCCCGCTAAGTTGCCCGCACCGCCAGCTGATTGGATCTTTCTCAACATAAGTTGAGGCTGAGTCTGGCCGCTTTGCTCGGTCAGCTGAGCCGACACAGTATCTATAGTGCGCTCTAAAGTAGTTAAACTGTCGGCACACATGCCTGGAGGCACATGGCAACCTGCGCCTATAGCTAAAGCTTTGCAAAAGTCTTTGCTATTGAGATTGTCGATTAAGCCCAAAGCCAAATATTTTTGGGCGGTGCCTTTTACGGGCAGTTCCAGTTGTTGACCAAGCTCAAAAATAGGTTCGGTTTGAATATAGGGCTCGACAAACCAGTCTTCACCTTGACAGCGCTCTTTGATAGCTTGTAAGGCGTCAGTATCGGCTTTAATAGCGTCGGTTAAAAGGCAGCTTGAAGCCATTTTGACATTGATAACCGTTTGCTCAGGAGAGCCTAAATTGAGCAAAGAGCAGATATACTTTTGAAAGGAAGGCTCAATGGGAGTAGGCGTTACCAACACGTCGCCTGGGTTGAGCGAGCAAAGAAAGCGGGGAAATACTTTTAAGGTTTTATGCCGAAAAAACTCATCGAAGCCACCTTCTGATGTAGGAATCACATTTTCGGCGTTGGGCAAAAAAAGTTTAGGCATAGAATTTGCCATCGCAAAGCATATTGCGAGGATATTTATTCAAGTTTAAGCCGCGAATGCTTTTTAAGGAGCAGAGCACAAATTGGAAATCGCGCTGCATAAGAGCAGTGGCTACTTTATCTACGGAAGCTAAGGCTACCTCGTTCTTTTGCGCAAAGGAAACGGTATCGTCTTGGCCGGGCAAAATTTTACGGCTGGCATCAAAATCGTAGCGGGACAAGATTTTATCCAATTCGGCCGGTTCTAAAGCTTGGCGTATTGAATCCATAATGCCGGGCGAGAAGAGTAAATAAGACCACATGACTCGCTTCAAATGGTGCTGCTCTAATAAGTCGAGGAAAGGTAAAAGAGCGTCATCGCGGTCGTCAATTTGAGCAATAAAAGGATCGAGGTGAATAGTTGTTTGACAGCCAGCTTGGCAAATTTCTTCAGCAGCTTCCAAACGAGGTTTTAAAGGCTTTAAGTTTTTCACAAACTTGGCCAAGGGGTTGGGATTGAGCATAACCGAAGGACTGAAAGCGGCGTTATAGGAAAACTTTTCGCGCCATTTACTCATTAAGTCGATGATCTCGCGGTTAGGCAATCCTTTAGTAGTGATAATAACGCGATTTACTTTAGAAGCGCTGAGAATTTTCAATATTTCTAAGCTTAAGCCGTTTTCTACGAATTTAGGCGTAAAAATATCGGTGTAGCGAGAAAGCTTCAATATGTTAATATTGCCGGAATTGGTTTCTTCGTGGATGCGGCGCAACAATTCTTCTTCTGGTAAAAGAAGGGCTGGATCGTTAAACTTAGCTTGCAATTCGGTTAAAGTATTGTTGACGGCTACGCGAGAGCGGGCGTAGCAATAAGGACAATTGTGTTGGCAACCAACCCAAGGTTCTAAATAGTGATATTTTCCATACCAGCATGTTCCTAAGGAACCGGGAGCAAATAAAGTTACTTCTTCTTCCATCTGTACATGTTCTCGTTTATTCAAAAGATTTTGTTTGCTAAAAAGCAAAAAATAGGTCTGACCCAGGGAAAAAATACAGTATATAGGTCGCTTTTTTGGTAAAAATTAAGCCGCAAAAGCAAAAAAAAAACAATAATGTTATCCCTATTATTGTCTCACACAAACAATAAAGCCGCAACTAAAAAGCGCGGCTTCAGGTGCGATTATAGACAAAAATAAGGGGCGTCTTTATCTTTTTTGCAACATTATACCGCCGTAAAAGGAACATTTAGGCATAAGGGCTATCAATTTAAAGCCTACTTTCTCCAGGCAGCTCTGCCAATATTTTACGCCACAGGGAAATTCGTTGAGAAAGCTGTTCATAACGTCATGCTCTTTGGCTTTCCAGGCTTCTCCATAATATTGGGCTGCTTGTTCTTTCAATTTTTCCCAATTGGCCATAAGTTCGTGACGCTCAAATTCGAAAAATATACCGTCTTCAATATATAATAGAGCGCCGCTTTTGAAAGCCGGGCCGATATTTTCGGCAAATATAGCCTTCTCTGCATCGGTTAGGTGGTGCAAAGCTTTGCGGGAAAAACCTTTAGTAAACATATTGGGCTGCGGCTTGTAAGACGTAAAGGAAGAACAAATAAGCTCGGCATTGGGACAATGGCTCAAGTTTTTACTGGTAAGCTCGATTTGCAATTTGGAAATATCTAGGCCATATACTTTTTTAGCTTTAGTAGAAGCTAAATTTAAAAATTCACCATTGCCGCAGCCAAAATCTATCAATGTATCATCGACTCCAACTTGCAGCAAGTTTAGACATTGCTTAAAGTAGTCGGCTTCTGTGGCATAATTTCGGTTGTAATAAGCTACATATTCGTCGTTTAGCCAATTTTCTTCCATGGCGACGTCTCCTTATTTGTTCCTTGGAAAGGGAGTGTAAGGCACTTTGGTGCGTTGGGGATGGTTCTTTAACCAGTAGAGGGTAAGAGCCCATAAGTGTTTGAGATAATTGACGATTTCGCCGCCGCCAAATTTACTTTTGCCAGCCAGGCGATCTTCAAAAATGAAAGGCACTTCGGTGACCGTCTTATAATGGCCCTTAATTAAAACTTCCAAGTTAATTTTAAAGCCAATAGGATTGAGCTGGACGCCTTCAATCACTTGGCGACGCATAAGCATGTAGCCGCTAGTTACGTCGTTAACTGGACAAATTAGCCAACCCATGGCTACGGCTGTTAGGGAAGTAATGCGTCGATACCAAGGCCAATTGCGCACCCCGCCACCTTTGATATAACGGCTACCCATAGCAATATCGGCGCCGCCGTTAGTTATAGAATAGACCATATCGGGCAAAATGTTGGGATCGTGAGACAAATCGGCATCAATTACTCCCAAAATTTCGCCTTTTCCGGCTTGCCAACCGGCGATAACAGCAGAGGAAAGACCAAGCTTACCGCTTCTTTTGACTACTGTAATACGTCCTTGGTATTGCTCGCTGAGTTTTTCAGCTAGAGCGGCTGTGCCGTCGGGAGAATTGTCGTCTACTACGACTAGTTCTCCACTGATAGAAGCTTTGTCTAAGGCTGCGAATACTTTTTCAGCCAAAACGGGCAGAGTCTCTTTTTCATTGTAAGTAGGGACGACCAGCGAAAGTTGGATCATTTTAAAAACGTATAACCTTTTCTGATTTAAGACAAATTTCTAGAATGAGGTGAGTAGAAACCAAATGGCCGACTTTTATTTCCTCGTTTAAGGACAACTTTTGCACTGAATGCTCGCAAATACGCAAAGAACAACCGCGTTTTTGCAAAAGTTGCAAAGTGGGCAGCAATTTAGAACTTTCGGTGCACAAGCGCACCGCTTCGTGCATAAAAATCAGGAACTGGGGCAACTCTTGCAAATTGTTTAAGCCAGTAATAACGTTATGCAAAAGCTCTTCACCCAAAGCGTCGGGAGCTCCGATATAGGGCTGGCAAATGATAATAGCGCCGCGAAATTTGTGAGCATCCGATCCTGCCAGTGGGGAAGATTCGGCAAAGGGGCGTCCGCTGCGCAAAGCACCCAAATAGTATTGGAGATCTTTTTCTTCAAAGCACTCAGGAGTAGTAAGACTCACTTTTTCCTTCAACTCTCAAAACTTCTTTGCTGTCTGGGGCGGCCTTTCAAGTTCGGCGTCCTTTACCCCTTCCCGCTTACTTCTTTTGGGCCCTCTAGTCTTGACTTGCGTGATGGGGGACCTTGCGCTGACGGCAGGAATAGGCGCTGAAACAAAGAATGCGCGACAGGATACGGCTCGGCAGAGTCATCTTTGGCTGGCGTACTGCCGCGCCCCTTGGAAGGTTAGACTGTCACCATGAATTCATTTGCGAGCGCCGAGATCAAAAATAGATTAAAGCGCTTGATTTGCGGTTTCCGTTGGCGTGCTGTGGTTATGGTGGCCGTGATCTACCTATTCTCTTTCAGTATTGTAGCCTCTTCTGTAATCTATTTGGCCCGCACTCGAGGAGAAGAAGAACTTTCCGCCGCTTTGGTACAGAGCGTGAAAGCTTTTGGCTACACTAGTACGCGCGATTTCGAAACTTCCGTCACCCAGGCCGAATTTTTGGCCGCCGATTCTTGGCTAGATGCCTACAGAAACAGCACCAATTTAAAGCACAGTTTCGATTCTCTTTCTGAAGCCGACAAAAAGGCGCTTGACAGTGATATGCTCACCGCTTTAGCCAATATCTCCAAAGACGCGGTGGCCGTTGTCGATACCGAGGGAAATGTCTGTTTCTTTGCTGAGCGTACTGCGCCTAAAGAAAAAGGTGGCGGTACCCCTTCTGAAGCCAATTTCGGCAAAGCGGAGACTGACACTAAAAAAGGCGAGTACGCTGATATAGCCAATTCACCCAAGAATATTGACAAACTTGACGCCGACTTCCTCGGCTCCGTCTTTAAGTTCGGTGAAGCAAGCAAAGGATGTTTGCGCTTTTCCTCTTCATCTTCTGCACCTTTATATAATGTGGTGGCTGTAGCTCTGAATAAAGGTGCCAAAGACGAGAAAAAGAAAAATGGCGCTTTACTTTTAGCTGAGCGTATTGACGATAAAGCGCTAGTTAAATGGAGCCAGAATATGCCTCCTGGCCTTTTGGTGCTGGTAGCCCAAGGTAAAGTATTTTCCGCCTACGATAAGCGCTCCGATTCTCGTCCTACTCCTACTATTGCTGCCGAATTGGACAAGATGCTCAAATATTGGAATCCGCGCCAAAATTTGGATGAATCCGGCAAAGGCAGTTCTCAGTTTAAGATTAGCAGCTCCAACGTCAAGTTGGCTGGCAAAACTTGGAAAGCGGCCGTAGCTGAATTAGATAGCAGCAAAAAACGTGAAGCGGCTGCTTATGTAGTATTTTTAGCCGATCCTATGAATTTGGATCAAGAAATAAAACAACACATTTGGGTTTTGGGCATTTGCTTGGCCGTCACTTTGATTATGCAAAGCGTTTTGGTCTATTTCTTAAGTCCAGTATGCTTGCGTTTTGCCAGAGCCCATTTGCAAGCTGGCTCAGCTCATTTGGTCTCTTTGGAAGTAAAGTCGCGCCAAACACAAATTTTAGCTGCTCAAAGTACGGCTGCTTCCGAGCCTTCTTCGGCTGTTGCTCCTGTGGCAGATCCAGCGTCTGCTGCTGAAACTAAAGCTTCGGGGGCTCCTTCCCCAGAGTTGACTGCACCTTCTGCCAATTCTAGCTCGGCGGCGCCAGCTTCTCCTACTACCGAAGCTAAAAAGTAATTTTTCTACCCTTTGAACATTAAATTAAGAGGCTAAGGCTGAGCTTTGGCCTTTTTTCTTGAAATAAAAGAAAGCTGCTTTCCCTATGAAAAAACCTAAAGTGCGCCTTGATTTGCTTTTAGTGGAGCGAGCTTTAGCTCCCACTCGAGAAAAAGCTAAATCGCTTTTGATGACCGGTCAAATTTTTGTTAATGGCGTGTGTCGCGACAAAGCCGGCTTTTTAGTCGACGAAGAATCAGAAATAACTATCCAAGGGCGAGGCATTCCTTTCTCTAGTCGTGGTGGTTTCAAGTTAGAAAAAGCTTTAAATACCTTCGAAATATCGCCGGAAGGCAAAGTTGTAGCCGACTTGGGAGCTTCTACCGGTGGTTTTACCGATTGCTTACTTAAAGGCGGTGCTGCTAAAGTTTATGCTGTCGATGTAGGTAAGGGCCTTTTGGATTATAAGCTTATCCAAGATAGTCGCGTTGTGGTTATGGATCGCACTAATGCTCGCTATTTAACTCCAGATATGTTTGCTGAGCCCTTAGACTTGGTTACCATGGACTTATCTTTTATTTCTTTAGAGCTTATTTTGCCCGCTGCTAAAGAGCTTTTAGCGTCTAATGGTAGGATCGTCTGTCTAATTAAACCCCAATTTGAAGCGGGCCCTAAAAATATCAAAGGCGGCGTAGTGCGTCGTCCTGAAGTTCATGAACAGGTTTTAACTAAGTTTATAGCTTTTTGTCAAAGTATAGGTTTGCACGTAGAAAAACTTACTTTTTCGCCCATAAAAGGGCCGGCCGGTAATATTGAGTTTTTGGCTTGTTTAGCTAATGCTGACCAGGAAAACCGAGGCGACGAGCCAAAAAATAGCGAGCAAGCTTGGGATGTAAAAGAATTGGTTGCTCAAGCTTGGCAAGAAGCCAAGTAGCTTCAGACAAAACTGATTAAGGAGAAAATCAATTTGAGCAAAGAGTCGAAGATAGGAGCCTTACTGGTTCTGTTGGTTGTTCTTTTGTTCATTTTTGCTCCCAGCAGCGAAACTAGAGACAGTCGCATCTTTGCCAACCAATACATATTGATTTTCAAAGAGACTCCCGGTCTGGAAGAAAATTGTGATGTAAAAATGGCCGGCGTCGACATTGGCTATGTTAAAGAAATTGATTTTTGCACAGCCGAAGACAAAGAGCGTTTTGGCCAAGATGCCAATATTGCCGTTATCGTAGCCACAGATTTCTCCGCCCGCATTCCTGAAGACAGCTCCGCCAGTATTTTGGAAGTTTCCACCAGTTTGCTTTGGTTGGAAATTACTCCCGGCATTTCTGATACATTTTTAGAAAGTGGCTCTTGTGTGCGTTTGCGCACTCCACTTTCTTCTTCAACTTCTTACGATTCGGCTTTAGCCGGTTCTCCTTTTAAGGAGCTCAATAAGCAGACTTTGGCTGTGCGCACTTTAATGACAGCCAAAGGTTTCTCCCGTAAAATTTTGGATTTAGCTTCCAACTTGCGCTTCTACAGTAACGAATTGCGCATTGCTAGCAAAGATGCTCACAGCCAATTAGGCCAAATGCACTCTAAGATCAATGAGGAAGAAAAAGCTATAGCTATGCAACTTGATCGCCTAGATACTCAGCTGAGTCAAGCCGGTCAAAATTTGCAAAAAACTTCGGCTTCTTTAAAAGATCAAACCGCTAAGCTATCCGATACCGCTTCCGATTATGAGCTTAAATTGCGTCAAATGGGCGCTTTGGCTGTAAGTGAAACTGAACGCTTCAAAGCTTTAACCGATAGCGCTGAAGCCAAAATGAATGCTAAGTGCTCTCCCGAATTGTTGGAACGTTTGCACAAAGCCTCGCGCAAGCTTAAAAGCTTTGCTCAGATTGCCGAAGATTTGCATTACATGACCCAAGAGCCTGCTACTCAGCAAGCTCTTAAAGACGCCGCTCACAAATATAGGTTGCAATCTGAGCAAATTGATAAATTGATACGCAAAGTTGAGAGCTTTGTGCCTGGCGATGCCCCCCAAGATAGTGCTGCTTCTGCAACTGCGTCTACGCCTACTGTGTCTGCGCCAGTTGTGCCAACACCTGCCGCGTCGGTCGACTCTGTTGATAAAGCGCAGCCGGAGGCTGCGCCTGCGTTGGCTTTGTAGAGTCAGCGCCTAGGCTGTTATATAAAAGCCGCCGCAACTTTAGCTTTGCTAGTATATAATCTTGGCACAAAAAAATAACTCCGCTTTCTTATTTTAGGAGAAGGCAGAGTTATTTTTTTATAGTGTATGCTAGGTAATAAACGCTGCGGCGGTGGCCGCAGCGCTTAAGTTGTTACTTTTGGGAGTCAAGCAAAGCCTGATTCATGGCTGCGGCTTCATCTAAAGCGCAAACCAAGTGGAATTTGCCTTTACCTAAAGTCATGAGGTTAAAGCCTTTAGTTTCCAATTCTTCGGCTTTAACTTGGGAAGCATCTTTTACTTGGAAAACTACTCGGGTTAAGGAAGCTAAGTGTATGTTTTCCAAGTTGCCAATGCCACCAACTAAAGAGGCAAATTCAGCCGCTTTGGCGCGTGTGGCTGCGCTGACTTGTACTTGTTCACTAGGTGTAGAGTCGACCGGCGCGGCAGCGGGCAAGGGCGTTGCAGAAGCGTCGCCGTGAGCGCTGATATACTCTTCAATGTCGGATTTGAGATTTTCGGAAAGAGTTCCGAAAATAGCTTGCAAGTTGTTGCCTACAGTAACGACACCGGCAGCGCCTAAGGCTTTAAGAGTATTGGGACTGGCTTTAGATATATCTTTTAAGCCTACGCGCAAGCGGGTAATGCAAGCATCTAAGCTTACTAAATTGGCGCGACCGCCCAAAGCTTGGAGTACTTTGCCAGCTAATTCACTGCCTGTACCACTAGCTTCGGCGCCAGCCATAGCTTCTTCGCGGCCTGGAGTTTTGAAGTTAAAGATCTCGATAGCTTTGCGGAAAACCACATAGTAAATTACAGCGTAAATCGGGCCGAGCCAAAGGACGCAGCTGGGATTAGTGTCGTTATGGAAGTAAAGTAAGTAGTCGATACAACCTTGGGAGAAGGTAAAGCCCATGTGAGCTCCTACCAAGTTCATTACATAGAAGGCGCTGCCTACTAACAGAGCGTGTATAGCGTAAAGAGCTGGAGCTACGAATAAGAAAGAAAATTCGATAGGCTCAGTGATACCGGTAAGGAAGGAAGTAAGAGCCGCCGACATCATAATGCCGCCAACTTGGACTCTGTTTTCAGGCTTAGCACTGTGCCAAATGGCGATAGCCGCTGCAGGTAAGCCCCACATCTTGAAGAGGAAACCGCCGCCCAAAATTCCGGCTGTCGGATCGCCGTTGAAGAAGCGGGTAATATCACCTTGTACTACACTGCCGTCAGGAGTGGTAAAGCTGCCCATTTGGAAGAAGAAAGGAGCGTTCCAAGCGTGATGCAAACCGAAAGGTAATAAAGCTCTTTCTACAACGCCGTATACGGTGGCGGCTAGAGACGGATTTTCGTTGGCGGCCCAGTTGCCGGCTAAAGTAATAAAAGCACCGATAGGCGGCCAAACGAAGCTGAGCACGATACCAGTTAAAATGGCGGCAAAGGCTGTAACAATAGGTACGAAGCGTTTACCGGCAAAGAAGCCTAAGTAAGGCGGCAGTGAAATACGATAGTATTTATTAAACAAGTAAGCTGTAATAATACCTATGACAATGCCGCCAAATACGCCGGTGTCGACACTTTTTATGCCCATAATCGACGTAGTGGAAATAACCGATTGGTCGCTTAGCAAGCCTCCGCAATCGGGACAATATTTGAGCACATCTAGGCCGCGGATAGTAGCCATAACTCCCATAGTGGCATTCATTACCATATAACCAACTACGGCTGCTAAAGCGGAAACGCCGTCGTTTTTTGTTAAACCTAAGGCTACGCCGATAGCGAAAATTAAGGGTAAGTTGCTGAAAATTACCTGGCCAGAATCGCCCATAATTTTCAGAATGGCTACGCCTAAAGCTACAATGGTAGGCCAGCCTTGAGTAAAGATATTTACGCCGCTTTTGAGGACGGCGTCCAAATTAGAAGGCATCCAGCCGTATTTGGAAGCGCCTACGCCCAACAAAATACCTGCCACCGGCAGAACGGCTACTGGCAACATTAAGGCTTTGCCTATCTGTTGTAGAATGCCGAAAGCTTTTTTGAAAAAGTTCACCGCTCGATATCCTCCTGTAATTTGCGCACCGCTTCGGAGCTCTCACAGGCCAAAGCCTGTTCGGCTAATTGGCGGCATTCTTCCATGCCAACTTGACAAATTCTATCCTTAACGGCAGGAATAGCTGGGGCGGCTACGCTCAGCTCGTCGACGCCTAAACCGACTAAAATAGCCGTAGCTTGTAAGTCGCCGCCAATACCTCCGCAAACGCCAACTTTACGTTTGTATTTATGGGCGCCGTCTACTGTCATTTTAATTAAGCGCAAGATAGAGGGATGGAGGCTGTCTACTAAGTTGGCCAATTGAGGATGGCCGCGGTCGATAGCCGTAGTGTATTGGGTTAAATCGTTGGTGCCGATAGAGAAAAATTCTACTTCTTTAGCTAAAGTTTCGGCCATTAAAGCGGCAGCGGGCACCTCTACCATAATACCTAAGGGTACTTTAACTCCCAAGTTTTTGCACTCTTGCTCAAAAATAGCTTTGGCCTGACGGTATTCGCCAATAGTAGTTACCATGGGCAACATGATTTGCAACTTGGCAAAACCTGCCGCTCTTAAAATGGCTCTGAACTGAGTGCGCAGCAAATCTGGGCGCAGCAAAGAAATACGCAAGCCACGTTCGCCTAAGAAAGGATTGGCTTCTTGCGGAATGGGTAAGTAGGGCAAAGGTTTGTCGCCACCTACATCTAGAGTACGAATAATTAGTGTAGCTTTGGGGCCTAAAGTACGAGCGATCTGGCCATAAATGTCGGCTTGCTCGTCTTCGCTTGGCGGAGTAGTGCGAGCCAAGAAAAGGAACTCGCTGCGCAATAAGCCTACACCATCTGCTCCTAAGGTGACCGCTTGCTCTGTATCGGCTATAGAGCCAACGTTGGCGGCTACTTCAATAAGGCGACCGTCGGTAGTTTGAGCTGGATCTTTAGCCTTTTCGAGTAATTGGCGGCGACGCTCTTGTTGAAGCTTAAGCTTTTCTTTGGCTTCTTGGTAGCGTTGGTCGTCTGGGTTAAGTTCTAAAGTACCTTTGCTGCCGCTTAAAATGGCTCTTGTACCATTAGCTACAGTAAGAGCTCGGGCAGAAATTCCGGCTAAGGCGGGCAAGTCTAGCGAGCGGGCCAAAATGGCTACATGTGAAGTTGAGCCGCCCAATACGGTAGCAAAGCCAACTACTTTGGAGCGATCCAAAGCCGCTGTATCTGAAGGCGTTAAATCTTCGGCAATAAGGATTGTATTTTCGGGGAAATTGTGAATAGTAGGCGCTTCACCCATAAGTAAGCGCAATACTCTTTCACCTACGTCTTTTAAGTCTACGGCGCGGGCGGCCATTAGCTGGTGGCTCAATTGGGCTAAACGCTCTGACTGGCCCATATAAGCTTGCTTCCAGCTATAAGCGGCGCTTTTCCCTTTAGCAATGCCTGCTTCAGCTTGCTCAATTAAGTCGGGATCGTCCAAAAGCTCGCGGTGAGCAGCGAAGATGCCTGCTTTATTAGGATCGGCTTTGGCCTTCATGCTCACTTCTAAAAATTCCAGCTCGTTTTGGCCTTTTTTCAGAGCTTCGCGCAATTTTTGCAACTCTTTGTCCGGGCCTTGGCCTTCCTCTTCTACGTCATATTCTGTACGTTGCATTTGATAAATACGCCCTACAGCCAAGCCTGGAGAAGCAGAAACGGCATGCAATAAATTATCTGTGTCTGGTGTTTGCGGATTGGGTAAAGCTGGTGTTAAGGGTCCGGGAGTAATCATGGGCTGAGCTTGTACATTTATATCCGGCTGGGCATTGACACCGGCAACGCCCGGAACTTCTGGCTTTTCACCTAAACCGCTAGCCAAAGCCTCACTCAAAGCATCTAAAGCTTCTTGGGCCTCTTCGCCGCTAGCTCTGAAGCGCACTACTTCGTTGTGCAACACTTGCAAACTCATTAAGGCTACGACGCTTTTGCAATTAGCAAATTGCTCGCCGCGCACAATTTGCAAGTTGGCTTTAAATTTTTTGGCTAAATTGGCCAAAACTGCCGCTGGACGGGCGTGTAAGCCATGAGGATTGGGCACCACGATCGGTTCGGACATTAAGCTCAGGCCGGAGGTTGTCTCTTTATCTTCTTCTTTTTGAGCCAAAGTGGCATTGATAAGCAAATCTTGGCCGGCCTTTTTGTAACCTTGCTCTATGTCTAAATGGCTGACAGCTTCAGTATTGGTAATCAAAACTAAGGTAATCAGGCTGCGGGCTTTTTCAGCAATAAGGCCTGCGTCAAAGGCTATAAGCTCTTGCCCTTTTTCCACCGAATCGCCTACTTTTACCTTGGGAGTAAAGCCTTCGCTCTTTAAGGCGACCGTGTCCAAACCTATGTGCATAAGCACTTCCAAACCTGAGGGGGTCTCCAGAGTCAGAGCGTGGCAAGAGGGATGAATTTGCTTGACGACTCCCGGACAAGGGGCCAACAAGACTTCTGAAGTTGGGTCTATAGCTACGCCGTCGCCTACCATCTTACCGGCGAAAACCGGATCGGGTACGCGTTCGAGTTCTACAGTCTGTCCCGAGAGGGGAGCATATAAAGCGACAGCATGATTGCTCACGTGAAACAGCACACTCCAAAAAAATATCAAAAAGCCTACAAAAATTCGACATTTTAGGCCGCCTCCCTCCGCCTGCTTTGTTGTATCAGCACTTAAGAGGGAGGAGGCTTGAAAAAGCGAAACTCGCCGAATTAAGCAGCTTTTTTAACAGTGTGAACGGAGCTAACTTTATATGGGTATGCGAACGACGACTCTAGATTTGATTATGGGCCAAGTGGCGGTGCGCAATCCTGGCGAACCGGAGTTCCTTCAGGCAGTAAGAGAGGTCTTCTCTTCGGTAGTGCCTGTAGTAGAAGCCAATCCTGTGTATAGACGCATGAAAGTATTGGAGCGTCTGGTTGAGCCAGAAAGAGTGATAATTTTCCGCGTTCCTTGGGTCGACGATTTAGGCAACATTCAAATCAACCGAGGCTATCGTGTGGAAATGTGCGGCGCCATTGGCCCTTTCCAAGGTGGTTTGCGTTTCCATCCCAGTGTAGATTTAAGCATTATCAAGTTTTTGGCTTTTGAACAAGTATTTCGCAATTCGCTCACTTGTTTGCCTTTAGGTGGCGCCAAGGGTGGGGCCGATTTCGATCCTAAAGGCAAGTCCGATATGGAAGTTATGCGCTTTTGTCAGTCTTTTATGGCTGAGTTGTTCCGCCATATCGGCCCTACTGTCGATGTCGCTACCAGTGGCTTGGGGGTAAGCGGGCGTGAAATAGGCTACTTGTTTGGCATGTACAGAAAGCTCTCTGGTCAGTTCTCCGGTGCTCTTACCAACAAAGGTTTGGGGTGGGGCGGTTCTATGTTGCGTCCGGAAGCTACCGGCTTTGGCGTCATCTACTTTATAGAAAATATGTTGCAACGCCGCAGCGAAACTTTGGAAGATAAGCGCGTCGTTATTTCCGGCTCCGGCAATGTGGCTCAGTTTACCGCCAAAAAGGCTATCGCTATGGGAGCTAAAGTGCTCACAATGTCGGATTCTTCCGGCATGATTTACGATCCCGACGGTATTGATGAAGATAAGCTGGATTGGATTATGGAGCTTAAAAATTTGCGTCGCGGTCGTATCAGAGAATATGTTGATGAATTTGATGGCGCCGAATATATTGAAGGCGGCGCTCCCTGGAATATCCCTTGTGACGTGGCTATTCCAGCGGCTACTCAAAATGAAATCTTCTTGGAAGATGCGCAAGCTCTGATCGCCAACGGTGTGACTGTAGTAGCTGAAGCGGCCGATATGCCTTGTATGCCGGAAGCTATTTCCGAATTTCTGCGCAATAAAGTGCTCTTCGGGCCTAGCAAAGCGGTCAATGCCGGCGGTGTGGCCACATCTGGCTTGGAAATGTCGCAAAATGCTTCGCATGAAAGTTGGAGCAGTGAGGAAATAGAACAGCGTTTACGTCGCATTATGTATTCTATACATGAAGCTTGTGTGCGTTATGGTCGCAGTGACGACGGCTTTGTTAATTATGTGCGCGGCGCTAATGTCGCAGGTTTTGTCAAAGTGGCTGACGCTATGGTCGATCAGGGCATTATCTAAGTGCAAGTGCAGGCTGTGCTCTGCTGTTGGTCGATAAGTTTAGTCCAAACGAAAAGGAGTGCTCCGCAATAAAATGAGATCGCTAGGAAAATTTTACGAGCTGGCCTCTTATAGAGTGCGTGAAGTTCTGTTTATTTCTTCCGAATACGATGCTTTTATTTTAGAAACGGAAAATCAGCTAGCGGAGCGTCTCTTTTATCGCTATTCCGAATTTTTTATGGTCGGCGTGCCTAGCATAAGCCACGCTTGCTCGGCAGATCGAGCTCTGGAAATTTTAGCCAGCCACCGTGTCGATTTAATTGTTATGGCTGTGCGCGACGCTTCTTCACTGAATACTGGCTTTTTGTCACGTCTTCACAAAAGCGCTCCCGCTATTCCCATAATTTTGCTCATTCTAGATCCAGCTTGTTTGCATGGCTTAAATTGGGGACGTTTGCCTAAGTGGCTGGCCGGGACTTACCTTTGGACGGGCGATTTAAGTTTGATTACGGCTATGTTTAATCAAATTGAAGATCGCTTCAATGTTGAGCGCGATACTGCTTCTACTGGTGTACAAGTTATTATTACTGTGGAAGATACGGTCGCCGACTATTCAGTTTTTTTGCCCCATCTTTACGATGAATTATTTGAGCAAAGTCGCTCTCTTTCCGCTGAAGGCGTCAATTTTACCCAGCGCACTTTGCGTATGTTAGCGCGTCCCAAAATTTTACTAGCTTCCGATTATGAGTCGGCCCAAGCTCTCTTTGACAAATATCAGCGCTACGTTTTAGCCCTAATTAGCGACGTTAGCTTTAGAGTAAAGGGTAAGCAAGACGCTCAGGCTGGCTTTAAGCTGGCCGCCTATTGCTCGGAGCGTAAGGCTAAATTGCCTATTTTGCTCCAGTCGTCCGATGCTTCTAATTCGCAAATTGCCGCAGATAAAGGCTGGCATTTTGCCAATAAAAAGCCGGAAATTTTCCGCCCAGCTTTGCACCTTTTCTTAGAAGAGAGCTTGGGCTTTGGTAATTTTGTCTTTCGTATGCCAGATCGCACCGAAGTAGCTAGAGCTCGCGATACTTACGAGCTAGAGCGTCTATTACACACGGTAGATTTGCGCTCTTTTTGCTACCATGCCGTCAACCATCACTTTAGCGTTTGGTTGCGGGCTCGCAACTATTTTAATTTGGCCAACGTGGTGGAAAGCATCAATTTAGCAAATTTCTCTAGTCCCGAAGAAATGCGGCAGCATTTGATTCGCATTTTGCAAGAATCAGCTCGTGAAGAACGTCAGGGAGTAGTGGCCGATTTTTCTGTTCACCGCAGCGACAATTCTGGACACAATTTTTTCCGCGTCGGTCGAGGATCTATTGGAGGCAAAGGACGCGGTATCGCTTTTATAAATTCATTGCTAGCTAAAGATGATTTTATTACCGAGCGTCCTGGCTTAAAAGTGGCTATTCCGCGCACTTTAGTCTTGGGTGTAGACGTTTACGATCGCTTTATGGAACTCAACAATTTTAGCGTCAAAAAGCAGCGCGGTTTGACAGATGAAGAGCTGATCGATATTTACTTACAAGCCAAGCTGCCGCCAGAAATGACTGAAGAATTGCGAGCCGCTTTTTCTTTATTGCATGGTCCCTTGGCGGTGCGTTCTTCTAGCTTGTTGGAAGATTCGCAAAACCAGTCTTGCGCTGGTATTTATGCTACTTATATGATTCCCGACAATCACGAAGATTCTCCGCACCGCTTTGAGCTTATATGTCAAGCCATCAAGCGTGTTTACATGTCGGCTGTTGCTTCGCGAGCTCAAGCTTATTTGGCCAGCGCCCAATATTTGGGAGCTGAAGAGAAGATGGCTGTTATTTTGCAAGAAACGGTGGGATCGGTGCATGGTCGCTATTTCTATCCCAATTTTTCTGGCGTGGCCATGTCGGTCAACTACTATCCTATGGGGCCGCAACATATCGATGATGGTATTGCCGCTATGGCTTTAGGCTTGGGCAACACTGTGGCCGATGGTGGAAGTTGTATGCGTTTTTCTCCTAAGTGGCCTAAAGTTTTGCCTCATCAATGTTATCAGGATCTTTATTTAAATTATTCTCAGCGTGAATTTTACGCTATTGAATTGGACGCTTCTACTAAAGAAAATCCTAGCGGTTTAGTCAAACTAAAATTGAAACAAGCTGAAGAAGATGGCACTTTGGCGCCTATAGGCTCGGTATTTTCTCCCCAGAGTAATACTTGGCGCGATTCTTTGGAATATCAAGGGCCGCGGGCGGTCACTTTCAGTAGCATTTTGCAAAATGGCGAAGTACCTTTAGCTCAATGTTTGGAGGAATTGCTGGAGCGATTTAAAGTAGCGATAGGTTGTCCTGTGGAAGTTGAATTTGCTGTGGAGTTGGGGTCTTCTTTTGCTAAAGGCAGTGATTTTCTCTATTCAGTACAAAGCGATCCCGTACCGGATGAAGCCAATCAAGACGAGCCTACCCTTTACATTTTGCAACTTCGCCCTCTTACTAGTTTGGCTGTAGGTGAGGAAATTCACGCTTGTGGCTATCGGAAAGAAGACATTATTTGTACTTGTGACTCTTTGGGCCACGGAGCTGCCGATAATATATGCGATCTGATTTTTGTACCCGGTTCTAATTTTAGCGCTCGTGAAGCCCGTTTAGCCGCAGCTAGAATAGCTCGTTTTAATGCTACTTTGGTTAAAGAAAAACGCCCTTATTTATTGATAGGGCCGGGCCGCTGGGGCTCGCTCGATCCCAATTTAGGCATTCCTGTACAAATTAGCCAAGTAATGGGAGCCAAAGCTATAGTGGAATTGCCTTATGGCGATCGTTTTGTCGAGCCTTCTATGGGCTCTCACTTTTTCCATGAATTGGCCGCTATGCACGTTTTCTATATGAACTTATGTTTTGATGGACAGGAGCGAGCCTTTAATCAGGGAATCCGCGGCGGAATTTGTCGAGACGATACTTCTGTAAAATGTGCCGATAAAATTATGGAAGATTATATCGATTTAGACTGGCTTAAAGCTTTGCCTGTATTGTGTGAAGCCGATGGAGTTAGGCATATACGCTTAGAACGGCCAGTGCATGTGCGCGTCAACGGACGTTGCTGTCGTGGAGTCGTTCTGAAAAACAGCGCGAAAGAAATGGTCGAACAGGATGATAAATTGAATTTTTCATTGCCGCCGACCGAATCTTCGATTTGGTGAATTATAATGACTTCAAAACAAGAACACGCACAGTCTCAGGTTGAACACAAACCTTTGGGATTGATTTTGGCTTTCAGCATCTTAAGTGTGCTAGGCCAATATTTTTTTAAACTAGGTATGGAAAGTGAATGGGCTAAACAAACGGTTTTAGCTTTAAGCTCAGAAGCTGGCGCTTTCGCTCACGGTGAGCTAATTGAAAGCCTAAGGCTCATTTTTCATAGTATTATCCTTTTCTTACAGCCAATGGTCTTTATTGGTATGATCGCTTATGGATTGTCTGCTGTTTGCTGGCTTTCTATCCTCAGTAAAGTAGAACTTAGCTTTGCATATCCTATGATTAGCATGGGTTACGTAGCTATTTTGTTTATGGGCTGGCTAGGCTTTGGTGAAGAGGTCTCTTGGCTGCGTTGGGTTGGTGTCTTCCTTATTTCTTTGGGAATTTTGGCTATATATTCAGAGAAAGCTTTTGTGCGCCGCAGTGGTGCCGTAGCCGCTTTTTTCTTAGCTTTAGCTATCGCTGTCTTTACTTTGACTAATAGTGGCGAAGGCATAGTTGCCGATTTTGATAAACCGGTATGGTTAATTATTTGCACTATACCTTTAGGGGTGATTGGCCAAATTTTATTAAAAGCTGGCATGAATTTAGATATAAATAAAGAGCGCGTACAAAAAATAGGCTCGGCTTGTCGTCAAATTAAGGAAAATTGGCTTCCTTCCACATGGCAAGCATTATTTAATGCTTGTACTTTATGTTTGAGCCCCAGAGTTTTTGCCGGCTTATGTGTTTATGTATTATCTACAGTACTTTGGCTGGTTCTACTTACAAAGGTGCCGATTAGTTTTTTATATCCTTTGCTAAGTTTTGGCTATGTTTTAGTTCTACTTATTGGCTGGCTTGGCTTTGGTGAAAAGGTCAGTTTTGTGCGCTGGTACGGCGTTTTAGTTATTTGTTTGGGCATAGTTTTTATTTACTCTGAAGCTCTTGTCAATACTTACGCTTTGCTTTTTGCTGCTGCTTTGGTTATTTTGGCTGCATCTATACTTAGTGCCAAGCATTTTGTTAAAGTAGAGCAGCTTGCTTAAATCTTGGGTTGGCATCAAGTTGGCTCTATAGGCACAGCTTACCATCAATTTGCCATAATAATAAAAGTGAGTTTCTCTCAAGATGGTAGAGAAAAACTCACTTTTATTTTTTCCTTAAAAAATAGCTAGCCTCTATTTTTGTTGGCTTTTAATCCAATCTTGCAAAGGCAATTGTACTTGCTCACCTGTTTTTAAGTCTTTAACTTCAACCAATTGGGTTTCTTCTGTGTATTGGTGAGGGAAGAGCATAAAGGGAATGCCTTTGCGGTCGGCGTAGCGAATTTGCTTTTTCAAAGCGGCCACTTCATGGAAAATTTCCGTAGGAATGCCTTGCTCACGCAAAGCGGCGGCAATGGCGCGGCACGCCGGACGCAGCTCTTCACTGGGCCAACTAATTAGCACCTGAGTGGGAGTTTGGCGTGAACAATCTAAAGCATTTTGAGCAAACAAATGGGAAATAAGGCGACTTAAGCCAATGCTTATACCCACGCCAGGCAATTTGCGATTAATAAATTGAGAAGCTAAGTTTTCGTAACGTCCACCAGAGCAAATGCTGCCTAAGCTGGGATAGTCGGGCAACATAGTTTCGTAGATAGTGCCCGTGTAGTAATCCAAGCCTCGCACAATGCCCAAGTTGAAAATTAAGTTTTCACTGCCAATATGGGAAAGCTCGTCAGCTACAAAGGCCAATTCTTCCAAACCTTTTTGGAAAGTTTCATTATCAGTGCCCAGCTCTTTGGCTTTAGCCAAAACTTCTTGAGGAGTACCTTTAAGGGAGCACAAAGCCAAGCATTTGTCGGCTGTCTCGTTGTCTATTTCCAACTTTGTCAGAGCTTCTCTGACCTTATCGGCGCCGATTTTATCAATTTTATCTACTTCGCGTAAAACATCGGCACTATTAGCTTCATCTAAGCCTAAGCTTTGATAATAGCCTAAAAGGACTTTGCGGTTGTTAATATTTATTTGAGCACGGATGCCTAATTTTTGGAAAATTTCGTGAATAACAGCTGGCAATTCGGCGTCAAAACTTAAGGGCAATTCGCCATCACCAATAACATCAATATCGGCTTGGTAAAATTCACGGAAGCGTCCTTCTTGAGGGCGTTCGCCGCGCCAGACTTTTTGAATTTGCCAGCGCTTGAAGGGGAAATTGACCGCACCGCTATTTTGGGCCACGTAGCGAGCCAAAGGTACTGTCAAATCAAAATGCAAAGCCATCTCCCAGCGGCCGGGAGTACCCTGCAAACGGCCCAAACCGTAAATTTCTTTATTTATTTCGCCTTTGGCAGCCAAGATAGAGACACGCTCTACGGCGCTAGTCTCGAGGCGGGAAAAACCATGTAGCTCATAAACGCTGCGAATAATGTCTATGACACGCTGTTCGGCAATTTGCTGGCCGGGAAGCCATTCGGGAAAACCGCTTAAAGGAGTAGGTTTGATCATATCTATTTCTCTCTAAATGCAAAAAAGCAGCCTCAAGGAAAAATTTCACGAGGCTGCTGTTCTAAAAGCCAGAAATAAGAAGCAGATTACTTCTCAGACTGGTTCTCCAACCACTGGTAGAACGGGATCGTGCGAGCTGAACGTACGCGGTTGCGGTTGTCAGCGCGGACTTCGATCTTGGAACCAACGCGGATAGCGTCGAAGGAAGGAGTGTACTGAGTCAAGTTTTCGTACAGGTAGAAGTTGGCAATGTCATCTTCAGAACCGTCGATATCGACGCTCATGTACTTACCGTCGACGTACACGACTTCGCCGGTGAAATCCTTCTGCCAGGTTACGCCGGCGTCAGGAGTACCGAACTCCAAGTTCTCGGGACCCATCCAAGTAGTGTACCATACGCCAGGAGCCATCTGATGATTAGACTGGACGTCTGTTTCCGCTGTTGCGACACCAGCTGAAGCGCAGATTACGGCCGCCATGAACGCGGTGCAAGCTAAATTACGGAGAGCCTTCATTTCGTTTTTCACCTCCTTGATTAAGAACTCAACCGCAACGGCTACACAGCCAACTGCGGCGGGGCGATCTCTGGTCTGAGACCTAAGATTTATGCTGGCGAGTTCGCCTAAAATCTTTCTTACCCTGCCCGAACCCAGGAATATTTTCGCTTCTGCACATCTGAAAATCCGGGGCAGGCCAAAATCTTTCAAAAGGTTGGGAGTTCTCACAATCCCACCTTATGCGCCGACCTAAAAATAATTCCTTCTTAAGCTTGTCTTTTTTTTGCAAATTTTAGAATTTTGCTTTGCTAGCGCAGATACTGGTGTAATGTTGAAAAAAAACCTAATTTTTGCTAGCTTTGAGGCAAAGTTCTTTTAGTGGGTGGTCTTTATGTTTTGGCAATCTTTGGGCGTTGGCTCTCTGATAAATCTAGTCGGAGACAATAACCAAAAACGTGATGTTAGCTTAATTCAGCAGCAAAGTTTAGTCTCTCTTCGTGACGAACTTAATAAACTTTTAGCTTCTAGCCAGAATAATGTAGACGCCGATTTTGAAGAAGACGGCTCTTTGGAAGCCAAGGCCCAATTAGCTGAAGCTCTGAACCAGTTTACCTCTCCAGAAGAAAGTAATGAAATAGTCTCTCAAATGCAAGGCGACTACTATGCCGAAAAACAGAGGCTTATTGCAAATTTAAGTGCTCGTTTAGCTGACTTGAAAGCCGATTTCTATGATAAATATTGTCTGAAAAACCGTGAACTTCCCGGAGGGGCTGTCGAGCTTATTTTAGATGAAAACGGTCAGCCAGAATTAGTGGAAGGTTACGAAACGCCAGAGCTTAAGATTTTGCGTGGCAAGTGGGAAGCTGAACAACGTCGCCATTTAATCGAAAAGCAAGATCTGGAGCGCGACGAATTTTTGACTCAATGGAAAGCCAAACTTTTAGAATTTTTGCAAGATAATAAAAGGCGCTTTATTGTCGATAGAGTTTACAACGAATTGTTTGAAATGCTTATGGAGATGCGCTCTGCTGCTGTAGAAATTGTCTTGCGCCAAGACAGAGAGCGTTGGCTTTTGGAAATACCTCCCGAAGATGAGATCAAAGATGTCGCTGAAGCTGGCCTTAACGAATTGGAAGAATTGTGCCACCAAGAGGCTACTTTAGAGCGTGAGTCTCCAGATATGCAAGAAATTCTTAATTTTGAGCGTGAATTGGCTACTTATATCTATCAGTGCCGCCACGAACTGCGTCGCAAACGTTATGATGACAGTGATTTCCTCGATTTGCGCGGTGGCTTACAAGCTCGTCAGGAAGAATATATAGATTTTACTGAAGCGTTGCCTGCTCATATTATTAGTTGCTTGGACGATTTGGGGCTAAGCAATGACAATTTGTAATTTGACTTTGTGAAGTAGGCGCAGCCAAAACTAAAAATTGGTGCATGGCGTAGGTGTACTAAGAGCGGCCTACGCCATAGTATTGGAAGTTGTGTTCGGCCATGCGTTTAGGCTCAAAGAGGTTACGCCCGTCTAATATTATCGGAGTGGCCATTTCTTCGTGCACTTTAAGCAAATCGGCGCTTTTAAATTGGGGCCATTCAGTACAAATAATTAGGGCTTGGGCTTGCCGACAAGCGTCCAAAGCATTTTTGCACATGGTTGCTTGGGGCAAGATTTGGGATGCTTTATCCATGGCTGCTGGATCGTAACATTGTACTTGAGCACCTTCTTGAAGCAGCGCCTGAATTATTTCCACGGCCGGCGCAAAACGCAAATCGTCTGTATGTGGCTTAAAAGATAAGCCCCACACAGCTAAACGCAAACCGTCTAAATTGTGGTAGATCTTTTTTAGTTGCTCTAAAGCCCAACGGCGTTGGGTATTATTTACTTTTTCTACAGCTTCAAGTAATTCAAAATCGTAGCCCAAATCTTTGGCTATCCTAATATAAGCAGCCACATCTTTGGGCAAGCACATGCCTCCGTAGCCTATGCCAGCTTCCATAGAAGCCATGCCAATTCGATGGTCGAGACCGATGCCTTTAGCTACTTTTTTTATGTCTGCGCCGGAACGCTGACAGACTTGAGCTACTGAATTGATAAAAGATATTTTTAAAGCTAAAAAGGCATTGGCCGAATGTTTTATAAGCTCGGCGGAATTTATATCAGTAATAAGTAATGGCGCATTTAAAGGCTCGTAAAGTTCTACTAGCAAAGAAGAAGCTCTTTGAGAGGAAACGCCTATAACGACTCGATCTGGATGTAAAAAGTCGTGAATGGCTGTGCCTTCGCGTAAAAATTCTGGGTTGGAAGCTACATCAAACTCTACATTTGTAGCAGCATAAGTACTGATAGTGCGCTTTACCCATTCGCCTGTACGCACTGGCACGGTACTCTTTTCCACAATAAGGCGGTAACTATCCATATTGACGGCTATCTCTTTGGAAACTGCTTCTACAAAAGAAAGATCGGCTCGACCATCTGGCAAAGGCGGCGTATTAACACATATAAAAATGATTTGGCTGCCACGTACCGCTTCGGCAATGCTGTCTGTAAAGTGCAATTTACCTTCAGCTGTGTAAATTTTGATTAGTTGCTCAAGGCCTGGCTCGTAGATTGGACATTCTTGACGCTGCAATTGTGCCAACTTTTCTAAATTGTTATCTACCGCGATGATGTTGTGTCCCAACTCGGCTAGACAGGCACCGGTTACCAGACCGACGTAACCGCAGCCTATAATGCTTATGTCCATTTTCTTACTCTCCTAAAATGGCGCCTACGCCCAAAAAGCGCATTTTGCTGAAGCAATAGGCTTTCACCTGCTTGCACTGACGACAAAATGCGATTTTTGGATAGAAAATATTCACTTGAGCTAATGTGATTCGAGCTTATAGCGATTTGTGAAGCTGAGAGGGCAGCTCAAGGTCTATTTCACAAAGTGAGGCGTGTCTTTAAGCTCTAAAGTAAGCGTCTTTAACTTAGGACTCTTTATAAAAAGGCGTGCATTGTCAGCTGCCGTCTCTAAATTTAACTCGGTTGCACCGCGTCGGTCGGTCTGGCCTTTGTAAAGTACTTGCCCTTGGGCGTCTTCTACGCTAAATGGCGACAAAGGCAAAGCGTTGTGCCATTCATCTTCAATTAGCACTTTTAAAGACAGTTTCAACTTGGAAGTAGCATATGGAGCAGCGTCCTTTACTGGCAATTCTGGAGCAGAGGGAGCTGGCGAAGCTTCTTGGGGCTCTGGAGTTTCGGCTTCGCCCAAATCGATTAAACCTTTTAAGGGCTGCTCCGGAATAGGCGCTTCCAAGTCATCTTCGTCAGGCTGGGCCTGAACAAGCGTTGTGTCGGTTGGCGGGCCAGCTGGAGGCTGAACTAATGGCGAAGTTGAGTGCTTACTAGTTGATAAAGGAGCCGCTGTCAATAAGCAATTGCTTAGCTGAACAATAAGTCTATGTGGATCGCCGCTCTCCAAACGCAAGGCAGATGTGCCTTTAGAAAATAAACCGCTGGCCGAAAGGCTGCCCATTCCCGGAGAGCGCAAAGACTGAACTTCAAATTCAGCCCGCCCGTCTTTGGTAACTACCTGACTTGGGCACTTCAGGCCCAGCCCATAAAGATCGAGCACCGTACCGTCCGGTACAGGATTGCCTTTAGAATTTAGAGCCAGCACCGAAGCCTGGCCTTTGTCGCGTCCGTTGCTTTTTAATGTTTTGGGTAAGTCTATTTTTATAAGGCTGGGATAAGCTGTACCGCGGCTGTCTTTTAGTACCAAAGCGTCACCTATGGGTCGTTGGTAGGTGCCAGCTTGGGGGCCGTTGCCTACAATATTGGGGCCAATAGCCATGCCTACCGAGCCGCCGCCATCGAGGTTGAGCGCTTCAGTCATGCCTTTTTTTTGCAAATATTTAGCCAAGACGGGCAGCTTCCAGCCTTGGCTGTGACTGTCGCGGGCGCCGGATAAGGTGGCCAGCATCATTTTGTCTTTGTTGTAGGCAATAAGGCTGCGCCCGCAAGCTCTGGTAATATCGTTACCTTTGGGGCCAAGTTCTTCGGCATCGGCTGTAATGTAAAGCTGGCCGTTTTTAAGCAAAGTGGGGCCAGCTCCCAAAGCCATACGCAAAGGAGGAGTCGGTTGGCCGTTAAGACGCACTACTTGGCCTTTGATGGCTTTTAAGCGCTCAATCATAGGCTGCCCGTCTTGGGTAAAAGCGATCACGCTGCGGGCGGGGCGGCGGCCGACATGAGGAGAAATGAGCTTGCCATCTTTAACCACTAGGCCGAGCAAGCCTCCGTTGGGCATATTGAAGAAGCCACCATTTATGCCAGCAACGGCCCCTTCTTCTTGAGGCACGATCTTGCTTAACACAGCTACAGTGTGGGGATTATTATTGTTGGCCAAAGCTACATCTACGCTTATATGCGGATCAGAACGATCAAAAAGAAGCTGATTCCAAAGCAAAGTACCGAAAGTCGGATCCTTAATAAGCTGGCGACTCCAAGTAATGCCGGGAGAAATTTTATAGGTTGAGGGCAATTGTTTGGGAGTGGTATTTATATCTACTACCAGACGATGCGGTTCTTTTAATTTAAAAAACGATACTTTGTCAGGTTGAATTGCTGAGGCAAAATTGATAGTAAAACGGCCACGGTTGAAGTTTGGCCAGCTTATTTGCCATGTTTTGACAGCTTTGCTTTTAGGAACACTTTCCGGCTTTACGTTACTTTGTTGGCGGGTATTGACGAAATCGATAGTGAGGCTTTGGCCTTGGTTGCCGAAACTATAATCAAAATCTGGTTCTTCTTCGGTGTTAAACACTAGGCGCATTTTAGAACCAGAGACAGAATGGCGTATCGCTTCTAGGCTATTGAATTTACCCTGGTCGGAATTGAGCGGCTTTGCAATAAGAGTTCTTTCTGTTAAAACTGGAGCGGTCGCTACCTGGCGCAGACGGTTATTTTTAGCGTTAGCTGCTTGAGCACTTTCAAAGCTTGTTGGTATCCATAAGCCGACGCCTAAAGCGGTTGTCAAAATAAGTATGTAGGAAAAATGTTTTTTATTCATCGGATTGTTGCATATATCGGAACAAAAAAAGAATAAAAGCCCCCTCAGCTGAAGCGAAGGAGGCCCGTACTTATATTAAATTGAGGGCAAAAATCTAAAATTGGATATTGCCTTCGCATTCGTAAATATCGCCAGCGGCCATTACTTGTACTTTTTTGCCTGTCTCTTCTTCGACTAAATGCTTAAATTGTTGCGGATCGGCTTTGACAACAGGGAAAGTATTAAAGTGCATGGGAATCACTTCTTTAGGTTTAAGCATTTTGACCGCTTCCACGGCTTCTTCGATATCCATAGTGAAAGTGCCGCCGATAGGTAAAAGAGCCAAATCTAAGTTATAACGCTTGCCTATCAACTCCATATCGCCGAAAAGTCCGGTGTCGCCGGAATGATAAATAGTTACACCACCGATATTGAGTACGATGCCTACGGAAGCGCCGGCGTATTTGCCTTCAAAAGAAGAACTATGGGTAGCTGGAACTAAACGCATCCAGCCCCAAGGAAACTCTAATTTGCCACCTAAAGCGCAAGGAAAAGATTTTACTCCTTTAGCTGCTAAAAGATTGGCTAATTCAAAGGGAGCTACTACAGTAGCGCCGTGCAATTTGGCTAAAGATTCGGCGTCGCCGCTGTGGTCACCGTGGCCGTGAGTCAGCAAAATATGGGAAAAGACTAAGCCTTTAGGTAAGCTTTTGCCTTGCATATGAGGATTGCCAGTAATAAAAGGATCAATAATAACAGCTTGTTTATCTTCTGTTTCTAAAGCAAAAGCTGAATGACCGAAATAATGAATGAGAACTTTAGACATGAATACTCCTTCCTTGATGGCCCACTTGAAAAACGCAAGCAGTGGGCATGGGCAAAAAGCTAGCCGAGATGGGTAAGTTTAAGGAAATTTTCTAAGCGCTTTTGGGAGCAGCTTTTTAAGTAGGTATCGAGTTGACGTTTCTCTTTGGCTTTGCGCTCTAAAAGGAGTCTAAACTCGCGGTAAGGAGCTGGACTAGACAGAGCGTCGGTCAGTTTGGCAGCCAAAGCTTTGTCGGCCACAATCTTAATAAAACCTTGCAACTCGGCATAGCGCTCAGTTCCAGTTTTTTTAGGAATTTGCACAAAACGCTTGGCGTCGGCAGCCATATCGCGCTTGAATCTTTCAATGCCTTGCGGATCTTGCAAGCTGACTTTACGCACCGTTTGCAATTTTATGTCGGCAAACCATTGTACGCCGGGATCACTTTCATTTAAAGCTTCAATAAGTTTGGCATGATCTATAGCCATTATTTGCTTATCCCTCCTTTAAATTTATCTTGCAATTACCTGGCTGCCTATTTTTCGCTTTGGCAACCTGACTACTTCAATTGCCTAAGTTCGGCTGCTTTCCTTTTTTTTATTGACTCGGCGGCGCAACAGAGCTGAAGCAGAAGCGGCCATACCTTCTCCTTTGCCACAAAAGCCCATCTTTTCTGTGGTGGTGGCCTTGACGCTAATGCTGGCGTCATCTACACCTAAAGCTGTAGCTATATTGTGAGCCATTTGGCTAAAATATGGAGAAATTTTGGGCTTTTGAGCTATTAAAATAGCGTCAATATTGATAATATCGAACCCTTCTTTACGAACTAAATCAGCCACGGCAGCAGCTAATTTTAAAGAATCGGCTCCCTTCCATTTGGGATCCGTATCGGGAAAATGGACACCTATATCTGCCAATTTGGCTGCACCCAAAAGAGCATCCATAACAGCGTGCACTAAGACGTCGGCGTCAGAGTGGCCTAACAAACCGAGGCTGTAAGGAATATTGACGCCACCTACGATTAAAGGGCGCCCTTCGACGAGCTGATGCACGTCAAAGCCCAAGCCTGTGCGGAATTGAGTTTGTTCTTTAATAAGTTCGATAATTTCTTGTCTATCCATAGAACAGCCTTTCTGAAAACGCTTCGCATAGCAAGCGGTACTACTAATTCAATTCTGCCAAAAAAAAGAGACGCAGAGTCAAAAAAATTCGACGCTTCGTCTCTTTTGGCCTTAATATATTCCCCTCTAGAGGGAAAAAAGCAAACTAAAAAACTTTATGAAAATTAGGCGATACGTACACCGTCTGTATTATAAATACCTTCGCCGGCAGTCGAGGGGCCGTTAAGGAACATTTCGATTCCGGTTACCGACTCTGTTTTGGCGTCGTCGATGGAGGCAACTGTACTTACAGAAGCAGAAGATAGATCGGAAGGCTGCTGTATATCATCTATAAGAGCGATAGTGCCTAAGCTAGAAACAGCTAATTCTTTAACTTGGTTCTTAGTATTGACAGCTGCTGAAGGAGCATTGGCAATTAAGAAGCCGTCGAACTCGCTGCTGGTTAATCCATGTTTAGCTGAAGCCGCAGAGCTAAAACTATCGGCTACAGAAGGGGTTGAATCGGCTTGCTCGGAAGCAAAAGTAACTGATTCCAGCGAATCGGAATAGGTGAGATCTAAACCGATATTTACTTGGTCGAGCTGCTGCTCGGGTTCAACATTGACGGAGGGACGCTCGCGCTGAGCAGAAGCCGCTTGACCGTAGCTTAAAGCGCCCGCAGAACGGACGGTATGCATTCCAGCCAAATTGATCTCGTTCATATAAATAACCCTCCAAAGGCTGAGCCGTATTCACTAGGCTACAGCTGCAAAGACGCAGTCTTGCTGCTTACTTAATTCTTATTACGTGGAAATGTTCTTGAGAACGCCCGATAAACATAACAAAAGCGCTATCAGACTTTCCACCATTTCAGTTGCGTAGGAAAACGTCACTCAAAAAAGCTTTAAAATACTCACTTGAAAACTTTTAATGAGAACTTTTCGGGCGTAACTGAAAAGTAAAATTCCATTCTTTTGATTCGCAAAGATATATTAGAAACAGGCGCCCTTAAAGTCAACGAACATAATGAGCCGTTTTGTTAAAATCTGGTAGGAAAGGCTGTAAAGGTTTTGCTGCTTAAAAAATAGAAAATCGGCCTCGTGTCTGGTCGGACGGCCCGGAGGAATTTGAGGGCTTTTGTCGGCTTAAAGGCGGCCAATTCTTTCGTATTCGGAGAAGGTTAAAATTATGGAGATTACCACTAAAATTGTTCCTAAAACCGAAGTCGGAGGCAATGAAGTCACTCTGGCTCTAAATGGGCGCTTCGGCAACAATTCCGCTTCCGAAGTAGAAAGCGCAGTCCAAGAAATTATCGGCTCTTGTCGCAGATTGGTTTTCGATTTCGCTGGCGTAGATTATATTTCTAGTGCTGGTTTGCGCGTTTTGCTAATGGCCAAAAAAAAGTTGGGCTCTGGAGTTGAAGTTAGCGTAGTTAACGCCAATGAGGTTGTTAAAGAAATTTTCGATATTTCTGGCTTCTCTAAAATTTTGCAAGTTCAATAAGCAAATATTTATGTTCTCAGACTGAAAAATATGCGCACTGCTATCCGCAAAAAGCTCCTAATTGTTGTTTCCATAGCTGCTCTGATTGTCTCTTGGTTGGCTTTGGATCTGGTCGACCGCAACTGTCGTTTGCATGTCAGCAAATTGTTTAACGAAGCAGGTAAAGATACTGCCCGTGCTTTGGCTACCAGCGACAAGCGCGCTTATGATATGCGTTCGAGCATGATGCATACCGTTTTGACCTCTTTGGAAACGGTTACTGAAGTTGTCAATTCTTTTCCCGGTATAGAAAAAAATCACACAGCTTTGGATGGCTTGCGCAGCAGTTTGGGCATAAGTCGTATAGATATTATCGACGCGACGCAGTGGAAAATTATAGTCAGCTCTGATAAGCAACTTGACGGAGCGCCGGTGCAAGCTGATCGGCCTGCGCCCTTACAAGACAGCAACCCAGATTTTAGCGCTTTTGTCAGCAGCATGGGCAGCTACCATCCTGTAGATTATGTTACTGACAGGCATAATCGCGATTTACTACTTTTTTATAGCGAACTTAAACGCAAAGGGCGCGTCTTGCGTTTGGGCTTCAATGCTGTCAGTTTTAAAAATACCTATAACGTAGCCGAACACGAGTTGGTAACGGGTAGTTTGCCGCTGGGCGAGCATGGCGGCGTCGACGTCATTTCCCAAAATGGTATAATTGTAAACTGTGTCAATAAAGAATTTATTGGCACCCCTTTTGCTGAGGTTTATCCTGGATTAGATTTCAGCCACTTTAAAGCCGGTCAGCTCATTAAAGCTAATCGCCGTGGCACGGTCAGCTATTGTACTTTCTATACTACGCAATACGGCTACATTATGGTGCCTTTTATGCCTGCCTCTGAAGTGTATGCCACGCGTACGACTATTTTGGAAGTCATGCTTACCGGCTTCCTAATTATTTTGGCGGCTATATTTTTTAGTACTTCTCGTATCGTAAAAAAAGTTATTTTAGACGGCTTGGAACGTATCAACGCTTCATTGGCCAAAATCGAAGCTGGCAACTTGGAAGAAAAAGTCAACGAAACGAGCTATCCTGAGTTTTGCGTACTTAGTCAAGGTATAAATTCCACAGTAGAGGCTTTGAAGCAACTTATGGAGAGCCAATCTGCTTACGACGCCGAGCAAATGAACTTGGCGCGTACTATTCAGCTCTCTTGTTTGCCCAAATTTTTCCCTACTTATCCTGAGTTGAAAGAGCTCGACCTTTGTGCTCGTACTTCGCCAGCTCAGGAAGTCGGCGGCGATTTCTACGATTATTTCCGGATTAAAGATAACTTGTATTGCGTCATTATTGCTGATGTCTCCGAGCACGGCATTCCGGCTGCTCTAATGATGATGACCGCTAAGACAGCTTTACATGATGCCATCTTGTCCGGCGATACGCTCGAGCATTGTATGGAAAGCGTCAACTTTTCACTATGCGAAAATAACAGCACTTGCATGTTCGTAACCGCTTTTGCAGCCACTGTCAATACCGATACTGGTGAGTTTCGTTTTGTTAACGCCGGCCATTGTCGTCCGCTGTTGCGTCGGCGCGACGGTATTTGGCATTCAGTAAAAATTGGCTCTGGCATGGTACTGGGCGGTATGGACAACCTTAGCTACACTGCCGAGAGTTGGTTCTTAGAAGAAGGAGATCGTGTTTTCTTATATACGGACGGAGTCACCGAAGCTATTAACGAAAAAGGTGAGATGTTCGGTTTGGGTGGCCTGGAAGTGGTACTAAATCGCCCTGCTTGCGACAATTACGATCCGGCTTCGCTAATAAATTTAGTACACGACGCGCTTGACAAGTTCGCTCAAAATTACACTTTGGAAGACGATGTGACTATGGTGGCTCTAGAATATTACGGCCGCTGCCCTCGAGCTCGCTTCCTCCAAGTGCCTGCTCTCAATGAAAAATTGGATGAAGTTCTCAACTTTATTGATAGTCTGTTAGATGAAGTAGATCTTGAACCTGAAAATCTTAAGCAAGTTAAAAGCTCTATGGCTACTGCTGTTGATGATATTTTTACTAACATAGTCAACTATGCCGGACAGGGTAGCCAAGAAATAGTACATGTAACTATCAGAGCAGAAATTCAAGCTTATCCTTATCAGCTGGTCGTTCACTTTATAGATAACGGGCACCCTTATGATCCTACAGCTGTTGCTGCTCCTAATGTCGACTTGGATTTTAAAGAGCGTTGCTGTGGTGGTTTGGGTATATTCTTAGTGAAAAAATTGACCGATCAAATGAGCTATCGCTATACAGAAGGGTGTAATATTCTTCGTTTGGCGAAAAAATTAGAAAAAGCGGAAGAAAAAAACTAGCCGCAATTTGTCAAAAATATGGCTTCAGAAGATAACTATAACGAAAATAATGTTTCTCCCTTGACAGCGGCTTTGCTTACTTTGCTTATCGGAGGCTTGGTCTGGCTGGGGGCTTCCTTTTTTGATAATCTTACCGATTATGGCAGTCAGCCCAAACCCGATCCTGTTAATTTGATGGCTTCGGGTAGCACTGAAGAAAACTTTTATAGTCCGGGACGAGCTAAAAGAAGAGCCAACTTTTTCTTGCGTCGCCAAGGTGAAGAGGCGGAAATATCTTCCGAAGAAAAAGAACTTTTGGAAGAAGAAGATCGCAGCAAAGAGCGAGATAAAGAAGATAGAGAAGACAGTAGGCAAGGACAGCGGAGCACTTTTGGTAACGACGATTTAGCTAAAGCCATTCAACCTATGGCTCCCTCAGACGCAGGGTGGGGAGAAAATGAAACTAATGCTATAAGTCCGGTTGTGCCCAATGGTTTGAAGCTTTCCGGCATTATGTTGGGTAGCGGCTCTGGTATTGCCGTTATTGAATACAACGGCACGTCCTATACAAAGTCGGAAGGACAAAAAGTTGGTCGCTACACTGTGGCCAAAATTTTGTCCGACCGCGTAGTCGTGGAAGATGGGGTCAACAATTTTACTTTGGGGCTCAATTCTTCCGGAACTTCCGATCTGGTTTCTTCTTCGGCTGGAACAAGTGGCTCTATCAATGGACACCCGGTTTTACCCGATCCTGGACAAGTGCCGCCGCCAGAAGTGCCGGTAGTCAGGGCCAAAACCGCTTTCAAAAATGAAACGTCTGCCGCACCTTCAATTGTTTCTAGCTATGCTAACGACGAAGATTCTGACAATGTAAGCGAAACTTCTTCTGCACCTGTGCCTAGTAAGATCGATGTTTACGATTTTGCTCAAGAGCGTAGAGCCGAAGAAGAAAAAAAGGCCGACAGTATGTACGCTCCTAAGGTAAATGCTAAAGCCAAAGTAAAATTGCCTAAAGCTAGCCCTACGCCGGTACGTCCGACCCGTGAGGAAATTGAAAAGTACCTACAGCGTGGCGCAGCTATCATTTCCGAAATAAAAGTGCAACCCGATTCTAGCGGTCTGGGCGTTAAAGTTAAATTTGTGCAAGAAGATAATGTCTTGCATCGCTTAGGCATAAAAGATGGCGACGTTATTACCAGAGTAAATAACAAAACTATCTTAAATAGTGAAGAATTGTTTAATTCTGTGCTCAATATTAGTGAAATGCCTTTTGTTAATATCGAATACAAACGCCAAGGTCAAACTGGCACTTTAATTTATGATTTATAAGTTCGGGCCGCGCCTTTAAGCGGTCGGCCTTGTGGCGAGGGCGCCTTCCAGTGTAGCTTCTCTTGGGGGCTGGGCTAAAATGGACGGGCTTTTTAGCAGGAGCCGCCCTTTGAAAGACAAATTACCTACGCCCTATGGGTACGTTTTATAAGACAGCTCTCAGCCTGGCTGCTGTAGCCGGCATTGGTTTATCTCTTTGCGCTCCTAGCTTGGCCGAGCCTTGCATTTCGGCTGAAGGGCGCCTTGTGGCCGCTTCTTACGGCGTAAAAAAATATGACCGCGCTTCCAAAGCTAAAAAAGCACCGACTTCGGCCAAGAAAAATGTGGCTCAAGATCAGTCTGTGCAGGCTCTGAACGAAATGCGTTTAGTTTCGCGTTGGTTTGCCTCCGCCTATGATATTCCGGCTCGCGTGCCCGAAGAAATGTTTTTGGCTGGCTACACCTATAGCGACGCTATTGTGGCTCTTTCGCTTATGGATGCCGGAGCTTCATTAAATGAAGTATTGGAAAAAAGACGCAACAATCGCTGGGACGAAGTTGCCAAATTAGTAGGTATAGAGCCTTCTTCTTTACCTAAGCCGGTCATAAAAGTGATGAATACTCAAAATGGCAATCGACCTTTAGAGTACGTTCACTTTACTCCCGATGTGCGCTCCGGTTTGGCTAGTCGCTTGCGTTTGCCTTCTTTCTCTCCCACTGTGCCCGATCCCGTGGCTGTTGAGCGTTTCCGTTTGTCTAAAAATGATATTGCCAATATCAGAAAAGCCTTAGAAAATGTCAACGACTTAGATGAAGCCACTTTGCGCTTGCCTGCTGGCCGCTCTTTAAAAGTTGGCGATTGGGTAATAGCTGGAGTCCTTTCCAAATATAAGCCGTTCCCTATAGACACTATTCTCTCGGTTCGCACTGGCGAAGTGGTTGAGTGGGGCGACGTGGCTGCTATGTTTAGCGTCGATCCGAGTATTTTTGTGGAAGGCCCCTTGGCTCCCATTTACGGCGCCTTGGTTGAAGGCGAAAATTATGCCACTTTATCCAGTTTGCGCCGCTCTTCTTATCCCGATACGCTCAATAATATTTATGCTTTAAATAATGTAGAGGGCGCCGAGTTACAAGCTTTAGGCTGGCTTATGAGCCTCTACTACAAAGAAACTGAGGAAGAAAGAGCTTTACTCAATTCTTATGGCCTTTCTTTTGCCGATCAAGCTTTATCTTTGGCTGTAGCTCGTATGGCTTTTGCCGATGTCGGTGAAATAGCTAATCGCATTCGCCATGGAGCCAATTGGCAATACTTAATCGATTACTACAAACTGGATATGACTGGTCAAGATGTAGTTATGGCTGCTGCCATCAGCCGTGACCAAGCTCGCTTCCCCGAAACACCTTCACCAGATTCTAAGTCTGTACGCAGCAAGCGTTTTAATTAGGCGATCAAGTGAACTTATTGGTATGCCGAAAAAAATATGAGCGGGGAGGCAAGTGTGGCTTTTCGCTCTTGGAAGTGCTCATATCTTTAGGTTTGGTCTCTATGGTCTTTGGCAGTTTAATTGGCGGCTTTTGTCAACACGTGCAACGCGTCGCCCGCTTGGGGCCATTTTATCGCAACTTAATTGTCGCTTCGGTGGGCCTGGAAAAAAGCATGGCCAAGAGAAATGACGGCGAGACCGATTCCCTAAACGATATTGAGTATAAAGTCACTGTCGGGGCCATGCCTTCCGATCCTCGTATCGACAGAATAGAAAGTAAAGTCAGCAGCAATCGCCCCGGATATAGTGCTGTAGTAAAAGCCTATCGTTTGCGCCAAGTCAGTTCCTCTTCCTCATCTTCCTCAAGCAATTCTTCCGGCACTTAGTTAGAAGTTTTTTTTTGTTCATGTTTAAAGGCAGCTTCAGCGGTAAAAATATAACTTCGCTTTCCGGACGCTCCGGTGGTTTCACTTTACTTGAACTTATGCTGGTCATGGGACTAGCCACTTTAGTTTATTCTCTGGTTTCTTACATGACAATTCAGATGAATAATACGGTGCGCCATTCACAAGTAGCCTTCAAACGCCAAGAATTAACTATCGAAACTGCCGAGCGTTTGCGCTGGCAATTGCGTTGCCTTTACGACCGTGTGCCTGAAAGTGCTTCTTCCGAAGCTCCCGCCAGCCATACCAATCCTCCTACCTTGCTAAAATCGGCCATACATGGGAAGAGCTTGGGGGAAAAAGGCAAAGACGTGCTCCTTTTCAAAACTACCTATTTCCCTTTGCGAGTTAAAAATAGCGGTACTGCTGAAGTCGGTTATAAAATTATGACCGATAACTCTAGTAGCTTTTCTCTTACCGAGCCGGTAAAAACAGATGACGATAAGCTGCGCTCTCTGGAAGCGGCCGATTTTATTGGCTCTAGCCAAGCTGCTGAAAGTAAAAACTATTTAGCTTACAGACAGTACCCTTGGGCCGATCCTTTGGGGTTACACGATGTCGGCGACGATAGCCAGGTGCCTTGGGAAAAAATAAGCTCGGAAATTATCGGTATGGAAGTGCGTTTTTCCGACGATCTAGAAATTTGGCAGCAAGATTGGACCGGCGAGGGAGTGCCTAAGTGGGTGGAAGTTACTTTTGAACTTAAGCGCGGGGAACCATTAGTTTTTATGACCGGCCCTGTAGTAGCGGCTGATCGCTGGTAGGGGGAAATAATTATGGTTTTAATGGCTGTTTTGGGAGCTATTTTGGTTGCTTTGGTTATTGCGGCCAAAATGAGTGAAGTGGGCGTCGATGCCCAAAATTTAATAAATTACACTTCGGCTCGAGAAAACAATTATCAAATAGCGCGTTCGGCTGCCGAAATGGGCTTTGAACTTCTTAAGGCCGATAATGGCGACACTGACAGTTTAAATGATATGTGGGCTGCCGGCTCTGTCACAATGGAGTGGGAAGGCAAAAATGTTATTATTAGCATAGTTGACGAAGAGAGCAAGTTCCCTTTGAGCGCTATGCAAAAAGCTCCAGATAATTGTGAATATTTGGAAAAAGGCTTAGTGCGCCTTTTCGAAAACGGCGGCTTGGGCTGCGGTGAAGAAGCCAAAGATCGCTTTCTCGATTGGGTCGATCCCGATTCACAAAGGCGTAACCAAGGCGGCGAAGTTAGCGACTATGATGAATTGACTATTAAAGATGCGCCTGTTGATTCTTTGCAAGAAATTTTAGCCTTGCCCGGTTGGGATAAGGGCCCTTCCTATGTTTCGGCTCGTGCTCAAAACAGTTTGCAAAGCGTTATGGGCTCTGTTTCTGCTAGCAGCTCCACCACTTTAAGCCAGACAGCCGCTCAATCTTCAACCGAAAGCCAAAATACTACTACGAACAATACTTCTGCCAACAATGGCCAATTTAGTAAGTTCGGATCTGACCGGTCAAGTGATGCTGATAATAATTCGGAAAGTGAAAACTATAAGTTGACCGTACCTTCGGCTCAAACTCAAGGCGGTACGACTACCACTCCTTGGGAAGAGTGGGTCAGCGTCGATTCTAATGGAAAAATAAATATTAATACTGCTCCCAAAGAAGTACTATTAGCTTTAGACGAGAGCATGAGTCAAGTTTTGGTTAATGAAATTGATTCTAAGCGCCGCTCTGAAGCTTTTAAAAAGGTGGACGACTTGCATAATGTCACTGGTATGGACGCCGATTTGCTCTTTCGTATTCAGGATTATTTATGTGTGAAGAGCTATACTTTTAGTGTAGATGTAACGGTACTTTCTACTCCGGGGCGCATTAAATTGCACAGTGTAGTCAGCCGCGAGAGCGGCGCTATAAAAATTTTGCGCTGGGAAGTCCGGTGAAGGAGACTTCTTTGTGTTGTATTGAGTTAAATTTGATTTAAATTCAGGCAGGAACGCAAAAACGGTGAGGAGAACTTGTGCAGGAGTAGGGTAAAGCCTGTGCGTCATATCATTTGATTTTTTTATGACCAACTTCAGGTTTCTTTTCGTGGTTATAGAAAAAAATAACTATGTGGAGGAACTTGCTATCTTATATGGAAAAACCGCCGGAAAGAAGGTTGGTGCTCTCGCAAGGCATCTCCTTGAAGTAATTCCTACGAACTTTCACAGGTTTTTCTCGAAAGGGATTTGTTACTAAACATGACTAACAAGAACACGTTTCGTTTTGCTACTTTCGCTGCAGTAGCCAGCTTAGGTTTGGGCTTGATGATCTCCGGCTGCGGTGATGGCGGCTCCACTACTCCTAACCCCTTAAACGCCAAATTCGGCCAAGTCACTTTCAACTACAACGTATTGGCTCAGACCGCCGCCAACGCCAAAACCGATGTCGCTGAAGATATCGTTACCGTAAAGTACGCTTTCTTCGGTCAGAAAAACGGCGCTCGTTTCATCGACGGCCCGACCGATTCCTACACTTTCACTTTCACTCACGGTGAGAAGGATGCCTACGACGACAAAGTAGTGAAGAACGTCAGTCTCGATGCTTCCGGCGTAATCGCTGCCTACTATGACAAAGATGGTAACCTCGTCGCTATGGGAGAAAATGAAGTCGCTTTCGATGATGATGGCAAAGCTGTTATCGAGGATCCCGATTTAACCGCTTTCACCGAGAACACCACGGTCAAAATAGCTGCCAGCCGGTACGTTCTCGCTCCCAAGGACGAGACCGTCATCGCTGTCACCGCTGTTGGAGGCGAAAAAGAGTACAACATCACTCCTTTCGTAACCATTAGCGGTATCGACAGCTACATCTTGGCTTACGTACAGGATACCAACCAAGGCGCTACCTACCAGGGCGCTGAGTATGGTACCATTGAAGCTAACACTATTAAAGCTACCGTAAATCGTCACGAGTATGCTATCGCTGACGCCATCTACGTCACCGACCAGACTCCTAACGCTATTGAGATCGAGGCTGACCAAATTGATGGTAAAGACGTAACCATCACTCCCGTCAGAGACAGCGAAGACGCCGGCTTGACGGGTTTGGAGGGAGAAGACACCACTCCAGTAACAGGCTACGGCCGTATTATTTTGGCTGGCAAAGACAGCATTCTCGCCAATGAGAAAGCCGTTGAGCTCACCGCCGAGACCCAGTCCTTGTACTACGCCGTTAACAAGCAGCCTATCGCCGTTTACGCTACCGGTTACACTGAAGATGAAGGCAAGGGCCCGACTCCCAAAGGCGTCAAGGTTAAAATTGATGATGCCAGCAAGATCACCCTTGATTCTGCCAATACCGATATCGCTTCTACCGACGGTTTGAACGTTATCGCCGCTGCCGAAGGTGGTACCGTAATTGGCGCTTACTACAAGGTAGACGATGAAACCACCGTAAAGTGCAGCAACTTCTTGGAGTTTTCTGTTGGTAAGGCCACCGAGAACCTCGCTTTCGCTACCGAAGATGGTTTCATGACCGACGTCAAAGTAGACGCTGAAAAAGATCAGGAATTCGCTATGGCTGTTGCCGGTAAGGCTTCCTTCACCATTGGCGATATCACTTACGTCAGCGCTCCTATCGAGTACACTGATGATAAGTATCCCGCCATCGTCCCTGTTTCTGCAGAAAGAGGCATCGACTACGCTCAGACCGAGGGCAAGAACGAGTACACTCTCACCGTCACCAAGGATGCTGTTCCTGAGGAGGATGTAGAGATCACCGTTGCTGATACCACTCCTGCTTTCGAGTCCATTAAGGTTCTTCCTAACCAAAAATAATCTTTGTTTACCTGTCGCCTAGGTTGGGCTTTTAGTTCAATCTAGTCTGAATTAGAAAAGCAGTCTCAAACTTGCAAAAGAGTTTGGGGCTGCTTTTTTTATTAAGTTGAGCTGTAAGTCACAGCATTTAAGTGTTACCAACAAAGGAAGTTCGCTTGAAAGTGCTGAAGAATCGGCCTTATGGTCGCTGATTGTTTTCCATAAAGTGATTATGTATCGTTTTTTTTGCCGACTGAGTTGCCTAAAATAATATGATTAACAAAAAACATGTTCTGCTTTACTGCTTTTGCAGCAACCGCCAGCTTAGGCCTGGGCTTGTTTATTTCCGGTTACGGCGACAGCGGCTCTACTAGCCCCAATCCTTTAACGCCCACTACTAAAACTTACAAAGCTATCTTTAATTATAATGTTTTAGCTAAAACTACAGCTAAAGCTACTGATGTTAAAGCTGAAATTTCTACTGTTAAGTATGCTTTTTATGGCCAAATTGACGGCCAAAATTTTGTAGATGGTCCTGAAACTGCTCCTTCCTATACTCAGACTTTTACTCACGGAGTGGAAGCAGTTGAAAAAGAATTTATCGTCAATAATGTCGACCCGCAAGCTACCTCTGTGGTCGCAGCTTATTATGACGCTGAAGGTAACTTAGTAGCCGTAGGTCAAAACAATATCGCTTTTGATGAAGATAAGGTAGCTACTGTAGCTGAACCTGAATTAAATGAAGTAGATGCTGATAGTTTAACTTTTAGCGCCAGCAAATATG
>SFMI01000196.1 GCA_004554425.1 Candidatus Saccharimonadota bacterium
GCTTTGCCTTCCACTTTGATAGAGTTGATGTTAATGCTACCTAAAGGCAAAGAAGCGTCTTTTACTTTGGCTTCAACAACAGCTTGTCCACTACTTAAACTTAAGCGCGGCTTAAAATCAGCAGTAGTAAAATTGATCTTTTCAGACTTGGAAATTTTATTGTTAAACTCATCCTTCAGTTCGGAACTGATTTTTATTTTATAGGTAGTACTAGGTTTTAAAGGTAAATTAAGTCTCAATTCTGAACTTGAATAAGAGTCTTCCCAATAATCTTTGGGCATATCGACAGGCGGCTCAAAAGAGAGAGCTTTAGACAAATCGTTCATCTTCACCGGATTTGTAAAAGTAAAAATAATATCTTCTTCAGGATGGTTTCCGTCAACACTAGTTACGGATTTTAAACTAAAAATGTCGTAAGTTTTGAAAGAGAAGCTCTCTTCAGTTAAAGATCCATGCTCGGCAGAAGAATCAGCTTTAAAATTAGCCGGAGCAGTAACAGTATAACGCTGACCTTGGCGGAATGGAGACTTGTGCTCTAAAACGATCAATTGCTCAGCCATCAACTTATCTAAATCGACGCTTAAGCCATTCATAGTAACTCTGTCGCCTTCATTATTGCGCAGCTCTTTAATGTAAGCTTTAAATTCTGCTTCTGTCGCTGTACGCGCTTGGCAAGGTACAACTCCTTGGGAAGAAGTTAAGCGTAAAGATTCCAAGGCCGTTTGGTTGTTAATAGGTTGATTAAAAAGCAAAAATATAGGCTTATCCAAAGAGACGTTGGCATTGCCTTCGGCAGGAGAAGAATGAATAATAGCGGGACGCGGCGTCACAAAACGCATGGTATAGGGCTTAGCTAACGTTTGTCCAGTAATAGCCTTCAAGCCAGCAGGCACGGTAACTTGATAAGCGTGAGAAACTAGCAATGGCTCTTTAGGAGTAAAAGTAAGGCAAGCCGTTCCCCGCCAAGCCCAAACGCCTTTAACTGGAGGCTCAATGCTAAGCCCTTCAATATCTACTTGAGTTGTGCCTAAATTTACTACCGGTTGGTTGAAGACAAAAGTAAAGGTAGAGTATTGCTCTGGCAAAACTAAGTCGCCAGAGGGAGTAGCATGTACCACAGTTAACGCTCGCGCTACGTCTTTAGGCAAAATTAAGCTTGGAGAAACGTAGTCGCCAAGCATTTTGCTGTTTATACTGCAGGCGCAAAGTAAACAAGTTAAACAAACCAACAAAGCTGCCCCCAAATGAGGGCCTTTAGCTGTAAAAGTAGGCAAACATTTTAAGAAGTCTGAAAGGCTTTTTCTCATACGCCGACACCCGCCTATTTTATTTATAGTTAAACTATTAGAACTGCATTTCTACAAGTTGTTTTGCCGGTACAAGTGAGCAATACAAAAATAAAAAAAATCAGCATAAACCCTCAATTTTGAGAGCCTCATTAGGTCACAAAAAAGCGCTAGGCTTACAAGAATCAGTATAAGCTAAATTAGGAAATTTTTATAGCCCTAAGCCGGGCAGAATATTCTCTGGTTTCCGGGCGGTCGACTTCAGCGTAATAGTCGATCTTTAAGCCAAGCTGAGCGAAAGTTTCCCGTAACTGACCGCTTGCCAACAAATGGCTGCGTGTACGTTCTCCATAACGCAAGTAATCCAAAGTGTAAGTTTCATACACTAAAACACCGCCGCTTGCCAAATGGCTAACAATATGGGGGCACAAGTCGGCTTGCCAGTAGCGTGTCACTACTATAGTATCAAAAATTTCTTCGGGTAAAAATTCTTTTTCTAAATCGCGTACCGCGAAATTGGCGTGAAGCCCCAATTGCGCAGCCCGCTCTGCAGCAACCTTAATAGCAGTAGGTGAACGATCTAGGCCTAAAACATCAAAAGAAGCGGAAGCTTGGGCTAAATAAAGAGCATGCCTTCCCTCTCCACAAGCAATATCCAACACTTTGCCTTTGGCCATGTAAGGCAAACATTCCACCACAAAAGGTTCTGGTTCCTTGGGACCACGCCCCTTCATGCTGTAGCGCTTTTCCCATAATAAGAAATTATCGGCCTTAGATCCTAAATCTCCCCAAGATCTTTTGCTTTCGCTTTCCAATTTTGCCAAAATAAACCTAGCCCACTCCGCTTCTTTTCAGCCTAAAATTTTGTCATTAAATAATTATCTATTATCCAATAGTTCGATAAAAATATTTTTGCGCTTATTAAGCTCATCAATTAAAGCTTGTATTTCCGAAGCAAATTCCCGACGAAATTCCAGACGATTTGTTAAGCCTTGGATAATTTCTTCAAATAAAAAGGTAGCGTTGAATTTGCGCTTGTAAGCTCTAAGCATAGCCTTGACAGCTAAAATATGCGGAGACTCCCACACATTTTCAGCTTTCGCACCAGTTAATAACGTAACGATCAGATCAGCCAAATCATCTTCAGCCGGGCCAAAGTAAGCTTGCTCAAAGTCTAAAGAATAAACTTTTTCTCCCTCTTCATCGTATAAAAAATTTTTTAAGGTACAATCGCCACGCAAGAAGGTACCTCTAGCCCGCGGAGGAGTC
>SFMI01000197.1 GCA_004554425.1 Candidatus Saccharimonadota bacterium
TAGGGCCTTTTTACCTTTGGAAGGCACGCGCAAAAACTGACTTAAAGAAGTCCTTTTTACATAACCGTAAGCAGTGATGGTAACTATACTACCTTGAGTAAGAGAAGACTCCAAAGGAATTACGGCTACAACCTTTTCACCTGGCTCCAAGCTCAATAGGTTCACTAAAGCTGTACCCATAGAAGCTCGTTTATTGCTGGGCAATTCGTAAACTTTTAAACGATAAACCCTAGCTTTATTAGTGAAGAAAAGCAGTACATCGTGAGCCCTACAAGTGAAAAGTTGCTCCAGAGAGTCGTCAGCTTTAAGCTTGAGAGAACTGCGTCCGCGACCTCCGCGACCTTGGGTTCTATATTGAGACAAGCTGACGCGTTTGGCATAGCCGCTGCCAGAAATAGTTACTACCATTTGTTCATTGCTGATCAAATCTTCAATATCTATTTCTTCGCCTTCAGAAGAAAGGATACGAGTTCTTCTTGCGTCGGAGTAGCGAGCTTGAATTTGCAACAACTCATCCTTGATTACACCGTCAATTTTGTGTACATCAGCTAAAAGACTCTGACAATAAGAGATAGTTTTTAGCAAATTGTCATGTTCGGTAGAGAATTTTTCATATTCCAAACCGGTAAGCTTTTGCAAACGCATATCCAAAATAGCTTGAGCCTGAATTTCACTAAAGTTATAGCGCTCCATCAAGCTGATTCTGGCTCTATCGGCATCGGAAGAGTTTTCAATTAGCTCTATTATTTCATCAATATGATTGAGAGACTCTAAAATAGCCTGGACTATATGATCGCGAGCCAAAGCTTTATCAAGTTCATATTGAGTACGTCTGCGCACCACGCTGCGTCTGTGCTCAATGTAGCAAGATAAAACTTCTTTTAATGTGAGCAAACGCGGAACATCATTAACCAAAGCCAACATAATAACGCTATAGTTAGACTGCAAGCGAGTATGAGTCAGCAAGCGATTAAGTACAACTTTGGCGTTGGCGTTGGCTGCCAACTCGATCACAATGCGAATACCTTTGCGGCTAGATTCGTCACGCAAATCGGTAATGCCAGTCAAAGTTCCGTCATTTACCTTAGCAGCAATTTCTTCGACCATTCTGGCTTTATTTACTTGATAAGGAATTTCGGTAACAATGATAGCTTGCTTACCGGGACGTATTTCTTCAAAAGAAGTTACTGAGCGTACTTTTATACTGCCTCTCCCTGAAGAATAAGCGTCACGAATACCGTTCTGACCACAAATTACAGCTCCGGTAGGAAAATCTGGACCGGGGATATAGAGCATAAGATCGTCTAGGCTAATATTTGGATCGTCCAAATAAGCCAAAATACCATTTATAACCTCACGCAAATTGTGCGGTGGTATTTTTGTGGCCATACCTACGGCGATGCCCTCAGAACCGTTAATAATTAAATTAGGCAAAAGGGCAGGCAAAACTACCGGTTCTTGGGTAGAATTGTCAAAGTTGGGACGCCAATCAACCGTATTTTTCCCCAAATCACGGATCATTTCCATAGAAATGCGAGCCAACTTAGCCTCGGTATAACGCATATGAGCCGGCGAATCTCCGTCAATGGAACCGAAGTTTCCCTGCGGAGCTACCAAGGGATAGCGCATGTTGAAAGGCTGAGCCAAACGCACCATGGCATCATACACGGAAGAATCTCCGTGAGGATGATAACGAGCCAGAACGTTTCCTACTGTAGAAGCCGACTTGCGAAATTTCTTATCAGGAGTTATATGCTCTTCAAACATTGTATAAATAATGCGTCTATGCACAGGCTTAAAACCGTCGCGCACATCGGGAAGAGCTCTGGCTATAATAACGCTCATAGCGTAATCTACATAAGCTTCTTTCATGCCCTCTTCAATAGGCATAGAAACTATCTTCTGGCGTTTTTCTTCCATAACCAACTATTCCTTAATTCTCGCTCTCAACATCTTTTGCATAGTCAATTTTATCGTTATCGGAAGGAACATCTTCAGCAGCGAAATTTTCGTCTTGCTCAGCTTTTTCTTTAAGCTCTATCTCTTCTTCGAGTAAGGTATTATCAAAATTGACGATGCGACTGCGCCGCTCATCTTGGTAACGAGCTTTAACGTCTAAAAGTTCATTGACGATAACTTGACTCATCTTATCATGATCGCTTAAAAGGCCTTCTAAGAACTCAATAGTCTTGAGGAGCTGATTTTTTTCATCTTCAAGCTTATCATGCTCTAAATGAGTGAGTTTTTGCAAACGCATATCTAAAATAGCTTGAACTTGAATATCGCTGAAAGAATATCGATCTTTAAGTCCAGCCTTAGCTTCATCTACGGAAGCCGAAGCTTTTATAAGCGCAATAATTTCATGAATATGAGCTAAAGCAATTAACAAGCCTTCCACTATATGGATTCTGGCTTTGGCTTTAGCTAAGTCATATTCGGTACGTCTGGTGACTACACTGAAGCGGTGTTCAATGAAGCAATTGAGAGCTTCTTTCAAGCTGAGAATCTTAGGGGCATTATCTACTAAGGCTAATATAATAATTCCGTAA
>SFMI01000198.1 GCA_004554425.1 Candidatus Saccharimonadota bacterium
AGTATACTGTGCCTGAGCGTCGTTATGACAGTGCTTCTTTAATGGTTTCTCTTTCTCGCCAAGCTAAGCCTGATACCTCAGCTTATAATGATCCTGAAGTCGTTTGGCGTATGGACAAAGATCATCACGTCGGTATGGTGCTTAAGAGCCCCAGCTTTAATCGCATTACTGAGCTGACCAATTCTTATATGGAGCGTATGCGCCAAGATTATATGGCTATAGAACCTCCCAAGCAAACAGCTGATTAACGCGAGTAGTATTTGACGCTTCGGTTAGCGTTAGTTGCACACAAAAATTGGTTCGATTTTTATCTATGAATCGAACCAATTTTTGTTTTTAGCCTCAAAATAACTAACAAAATTTTAGACCAGAGGGGAAAGTTGTGCTGAAAAAAATTCGCATTTGGCTAGCCGTTATTATGTTTGGCGGTATGTTGTGGTTGTTTACTAATTCAGGTACCAACGTTTATGGTCTATCTTTTTTAGCTAAATTGCAAATAATACCAGCCTTATTAAGCTTTAATTTGTTTGTTTTGGGACTGTGGCTAATGGCAACTTTATTAGGCGGCCGTCTTTACTGTTCTTTTATTTGTCCTTTGGGCATTATGCAAGAAATTTTTTCCTACTTGGGAGCAAAATTCCGACGTCAGCCCAAATTCGTTTTTCGCTCACCTCGAAATAAGGTTAATAATGCTCGCTATATTTGTGTATCCATTTATGCTATTGCCTTAGTTGGAGGATTGAGTTATATAGTTAGTTTCCTCGATCCTTATGCCATATTCGGCCGTTTGGCAGCCAATTTCTTTAACCCTATATCTATTTGGATCGATAATAAAATTGCTGCTCAATTGGCAGAGACAAGTATTTCCAGTACAAATCAAGTACAATATTTTACTATCGATTGGCTAAATTTCGCCATTTCGGGTTTGTGGGGGTTAATTGTTATAACAATGTCATTTTTCTCCGGCCGTTTGTACTGTAATAGTATTTGTCCGGTGGGAGCGACGTTGGGATTTATAAGTTGTCATTCACTTTATCAAGTAGAAATTGATCGGCAAAAATGTATAAAATGTGGACTTTGTGCTCGCAATTGCCAAGCTGAATGTATAGATATAAGTCACGGTGATATAGATAACAGCCGCTGTATAAAATGTTTCAATTGCTTGGATATTTGTCATAAAGGGGCTATTAGCTTTAGTCGCAAGCCGATAATTTTCCAAATATCTAGTGAAAACGATCAAGTAGAAAAATAAAACTTGGAGGCAAAAAAATGAGCAATTGCGATAATCAATTAAAAGGACTCAACTTGGTCGAAAAAAATGTTGAATGTGAAGAAGCACAACCTGATCAAGCTTTGCTGTCTAGACGTAAGTTTCTTTCTGCGTTAGGTACTTTATTTTTTGTCGGTTGCAGCTTGGGAAGTGGCATTTTAAGTATGGCCAAGCTTGCCCAAGCCGATACAGATTCAGAAATGAAGCGCCTCGATCCTAAACGCCAAAATTATATCTTGCCTGCCGGTGCTCAAAGTTATGAAAATTTTCACCATCGCTGTGTAGGTTGCATGTTGTGTGTCAGCAATTGCCCGAGCAAAGTTTTAAATGTAAAAGCTGCTCACAAAATTATAGATAAGAGATATGGAGAACTAAATTTTTCTCAACCGGCTATGTCCTTTGCTCTAGGATATTGTCTGCCAAAGTGCACAAAATGTTCACAAGTTTGTCCCTCGGGGGCTATTCAGCCTATTTCTGCAGCCGATAAAGCTTCAATACGTATAGGTTTAGCAACCTGGGAGGCTATGAATTGCCAATATAGCCAGGGACGCTTTTGCGGAGCGTGTGTTAATGCTTGCCCACATGGTGCTTTAAGCATAACTGAAGCCAGAAACCACTCTTCATCTAGACAAATTATGGTTGATCCACAACTGTGCGTCGGTTGCGGGGCTTGTGAACATGTGTGCCCAGCGCGTCCCTATCCGGCCATTGTAGTTAATGGTTTAGAAGATCATAGCCTTTGGTCGTAGCCTAAATTCAACGTTCTTGCAAAAGTTGCTGATAATAATTAGGCAATTGTAAGAGGCTGTCTAATTGCAAATCGGCAATAGCAAATTTTTTATTATTGTGCAAGGCTTTTTCCGGAATAGCTACACAAGCCATACGCGCAGCTTTGGCAGCAATTACTCCATTTATAGAATCTTCTATAGCCAAACAGTCGATAGGCTCAACGTTAAGCAACTTTGCGGTATTTATATATACAGCCGGATGGGGCTTGCCATAGGGCTCCTTTTCGGCTGAACATGTTATTTCAAAGAAGCCCTGAAGCTTGAGAGCTTCCAAAACAGCCTCAATAAGCATACGTGAAGAAGACGAAGCCAAAGCTAAAGGCAATTTTTGTTCTTCTTTTAAAAAGCGCAAAGCTTCCAATACTCCGGGAAGTCTGGTGCCTTTTTCTTTAACTAATTCAGCTACGCGCAATTGAATTTTGTTAGCTATTTCGGCACAGCTTGGAGTATTCCAAGGCTTCTGACTATGGCGATAGACGACTAAC
>SFMI01000199.1 GCA_004554425.1 Candidatus Saccharimonadota bacterium
GACCAATCCTAGATTTATTAAGTTCTTCAGATATTTCGTTTTGCACTTCGATAAGCTTATGCAATCTATCCATACGAATATCTTCAGACACACGATTGGCGAACTCACTGCCGGGAGTGCCAGGACGCTCGGAATAGGCGAACATGAAAGCAGTGTCAAACTTAGCAGCTCTAACCACATCCAAAGTATGTTGGAATTCTTCTTCAGTTTCGTCAGCAAAACCGACGATAATATCAGTAGTAATGCACAAACCGGGAATAGCTTGGCGCATACGTTTGACCAAATCTAAAAACTCTTGACTATTATAACGACGGTGCATAACTTCTAAAATGCGATCATCGCCGCTTTGTAAAGGCAAATGGACTTGCGGACAAACGTTAGGGTTAGCCGCCATAGCCTCAATGGCTGCCTGAGTGAAATAAGCCGGATGGGGCGAAGTAAAACGCAAACGGAATTGGCCTACTTTTTCAGGAGTAAGCTCTTTGAGCAACTGAGCAAAGCCTTCTTCTATGCGTAAATCACGTCCATAGTCATTTACGTTTTGGCCAAGCAAAGTTATATCTTTGAAACCGCCTTTAACTAAACGACTAACTTCGGTAATCACATCTTGGATAGGACGACTTTGCAAAGGACCACGTACGTGAGGCACGATACAATAAGTGCACCATTGGTTGCAACCTACGGAAATAGGCACCATAGCCATAAAAGTGCTGGAAGGACAAGCTTTTAAAGCTAAATGGTTGCCTTTTTTCTCTACCTTAACTAAGCCAGAGCCAAGCTCTTTCTTAGCTTGTCGGAAATTGCGATTAGCTTGGGCCGAAGTTTTGGCTTTGGCCTTCAGATCGGCTAAAGCACGACGATTAGCCAAAATAGCATCAACATATTCAGGCAAGCGTTTAACTTGATGGGTACCCAACACTATATCAATTTGAGGGAAACGCTCTACTAAAGCTTGCTTGTCCTTCTGGGCCAAACAACCGGCAATAACCAACATAAAGTTGGGATTATTCTCCTTGAGCACTTTGAAATCGCCCATACGACCATATACTTTTTGATCGGCGTTATCGCGAATGCAACAAGTATTAAAAACAACAATATCAGCTTGGCTCTCTTCGGCAGCTTGGTGACAGCCTCTCTCCTCTAACAAAGCGCCAATAATTTCCGAATCGTATACATTCATCTGGCAACCGTAAGTTTGGATAAAATAACTGGTCGGCCAGTGCAACTGAGTCTCTTTTTCATTGCAGCAAGCTCCGGAAACAGCTTCCGAATTTTCTTCGATTTCGGAGCTATGATTCGTGCAATTACATTTATGTTCCATTTCTTTACCTTTACCTACCAGAAAGCACCTGCAAAGCTTTCTGCAATTGAGTGTCTTTGTCTTTTTTGCCCACAAAACGCGGTTCCATTTTTACGGTAATATCGGGTACTAAACCATTATGATCAATAACATGACCACTAGGAGAATAGAAGCGAGCCACCGTCATTTTCATGGCTGAACCGTCATCAAAGGGGAAAATTTGTTGTACAGAGCCTTTGCCAAAACTGCGCTCACCCAATAACTTAGCCAATTTGTGATCGCGCATGGCTCCAGCTGTAATTTCCGAAGCACTGGCGGAGAAGCGATTGATCATAACGATCATCGGCATATCAACTTTGCCATCGCCTTCAGAATTTAAATTGCTGCGATTGCCTGACCTATCTAAAGTATAAACAATCAAACCGCCGCGGCGAATAAATTGGCTGCCCACGCCTACTGCCGCTTGCACAAAACCTCCACCATTGTTGCGCAAATCCAGAATTAAACTCGTAGCTCCTTGAGCTTTTACTTTAGCTAACTCGGAAGCCAACTCTTGGGCAGTCTCGGCGCCAAATTGGCGTATGCGAATATAGCCTACCTTACCATACATTTTGGAAGTACAACTAACTACATGGATGTTGGCTCTGGTGACAGAAACATTAAAAGTTTTAGCTGTACCGGGACGCTTGATTTTCAGAACGACTTTTGAGCCAACTGGCCCACGAATCATCTTAGTAGCAACATCTAAAGCTAATCCCTTAGTGGTAGTGCCGTTAATAGCCAAAATTTTATCACCGGCTTCTATGCCGGCTTGATAGGCTGGAGCTCCTTCCATTGGCTCAAATACCGTAACCTGGTTGGAATCGTCTTTATCGGCTTCTATATAAACGCCTATGCCACCAAAACCTTGAGTTTGAACTTGCTCTTTAAGGGAGTCGTACTCTTTGGGAGTCATTAAAATTGAATAAGGATCGCCCAAGCCGTAAAGCATGCCTTCAATGGCCGAATAAGTGAGCAGCTCTTTGTTTATCTTGTTTCCATAAAGATTTAAAATTTGCGTTAAAACATTCTTATTCTTGTCTAACTTGTGCAAACCGTCTACAGAAGCACCAGCAGCTCTGACCAACTTGCCAACTTCTTTTACTACACCTTTTTCTAATTGCTCGTCGTTGACAACTTGTACAAACGAAGTACGAATGCGAAAATATGCATTGGCAAAAAGTTCTTTAGTAGGTTTAAAGCGGAAGACTTTACACTGGCTTGCCTAGCAGTAGATTTTTTTTTTGCCTGAACCTGTTCAGAAGCAGAATACTTGTGATTTGCAGCAAGCTTACTGCCGCTACCATCGATACTTTGATCTTCGGCTAAAACCCAATTATCGGGTATATCATCATCTTGATTGGCTTTAGATACTGAGCCTGTGGATTTTTTTTCGGAAGATTGGTCTTCATCCCAGATAAATTCTACCTCTTCATCTGGACCGAAAGTTTGAGTTTTTACCGTAAAATCAACAGACTTTCCTTCATCGGCGGAACTTTTAACCTGAGAAGACTTTGAATAGGCTTCGTTGTTGCCATTCGTCGATGGAACATTTTCCGATTCAGCAGATTGGTTGGTGCCTAAATTGAAAAGGCTATTGCCACCGTTAATATAGTTAAATAAAACAGAAGCTAAAACAACAGCAGCTAGAATAGCGACTATTTTTACTATTTTAAGCGCTTTTTCACTCATAAAACTTGCTAATTTCTCCCGCCCTAATTGACTACGCTAAAGCCGGCATATCAAGATATCCGCCACCGCAGCAACCTGGACAAACGATATAACCGCTGCCATGACAAAAAGTGCACACAGTGCCATCATTTTCTTGATAAGCCCGAGAATTTTCCGAATTTTTACTTTCTTTCGA
>SFMI01000200.1 GCA_004554425.1 Candidatus Saccharimonadota bacterium
AGTCCTTTTCCTAAATTGGAGAAGGCACGGATACCGCCGCTTCCCAGAAAGACTTTTCAGAAAATGATGGCTAAACCTTTTTTATTTTTTAATTTTTATTCCAATTTTTAGAATTATGCTCCACTTACCTGTATCCACTAATGGTATAGGTACACAAGAGGCGGCTTTCGCTTTATATTGGGGCAGTGTAGGTATAGCTTTAGAATCTGTCCTAGCTTCGTCTCTTTTAATTCATGTCGTCAAACTGGTTATGTGCATTTTAGGAGCCCTGTTGTACTATCAAAAGCCGCAAAAATCAGGCTTTTTTCGCTAAATCGGCAAAAAATAAAAAAGGTTTAGCCATCATTTTCTGAAAAGTCTTTCTGGGAAGCGGCGGTATCCGTGCCTTCTCCAATTTAGGAAAAGGACTTCTTGTGAAGATAAATGATAAATAAGAATACGTTCGGATTTACGTTGGCTGCAGCAGCCACTTTGGGCCTAGGCTTTATGGTCTATGGTTGCGGTGACAGCGGCTCTACTGTACCTAACCCTTTGGGCAAAGATTCAGCTAAAGTAATCTTTAATTATAATGTTTTAAGCCAGGGCTTGGCTGCTAAAACTGACATTCCCGCCAATATTGCCAGCGTAAAATACGCTTTCAGCGGTACCAACGACGCTAAAGAAGCATTTACCAATCTCAACGAGGCTTATACTTATGATTTTGAACACAAAGATAAAGCTTACGATCAAGAAGTTATTATTAAAGATGTAGATACTAATTCTACTAAAGTTACCGCCGCTTACTACGATGAAAAAGAACAATTAGTAGCTATTGGTATAAACGATCTAGAGTGGGATAAAACTACCGATATTGCCATCGTAAAAAAGCCGGACGTCCAATTTGTCGATGAAAATTCCACGGCTACTTTAAGCGCTGATAGCTTGATTATTCCCAAGAATGGCCAGGTTTACTTTACTTTCGAAATCACTCCCCAAGAAGGCGCCGATCCTGTTGAGGTGACCGATTTAGCTGTTTTTAGCGGTTTAGATGACAAGGTATTTTCCCATGCTGAAAATGCTGCAGGTGGTGTTTATACCGGTATCGATTATGGCAAAGCTACCGAAGTTTCTGCTAGTTTGGGTCAATTCAAAGCCGATTTAGGCCAAACCGTTTTAGTTACCGACCAAACGCCTGCCAAAGTTGCTCTTGTCCCGCAGCCAATTGACGGCAAAGAAATTATCAACCAAGAGACCCCTGACGGAGGTCGTATGAATATGCTTTTTGCCGATGATGGTGTGGAATATAACACTTTCGGTCAAAAAGTCGTCACTGTAGATCGAGATAATTTCCCTGTCAACGAAGCGCCTTTTAAGGTGCTGGTTACCGAATATACCAATATTGAAGGCAAAGGTGAAGCTCCCGAATTGCCTTTAGATATTACCTTTGATAGCAAAACCAGTGTCGAAGCTATTTACGATCCGGAAAATGACGCTTCTCCCTCTGCCTACGACGTCAACAGGATGGCTATAAAAGATCGCTCTAAAATTGTTGTAGAGGGCCTCAATAGCGGTTGGAACAACTATAAAGTTGTAGCTAAATACGATGATGGTAGCCAAGATGGGCTAACTGAAACTACCAAGATTTATGTTGAAGGCGCTAAAGCCAACCTTGTGTTCTGGGATGATGGAAAGAACCAAAAGTTTGAGAAAATCTTCGAGCCTGCAGGGCTTGGTCTGGGCCAAACAAGTGCAGAGGGGGGAGACTTCCATTTAGTCGGTCAAATTGAAGTCTTTGGCAATTGTGTCTACACAGATATTCCTGAAGACATGATTCCTGCTGGCCAATATCCTGATGTGGTTGCTCCGCCTCATTTTTCTGAGACTGGTGAAGAGGTTGATACGAAATATGTTAATGAATGGCAACAATTGCCGAAACATTCTGGAGCCAATTACTACAGGATTGTTGTAATACATGTGGGTGGAGAATCATGGCCTGGTAATGTAAAGCTGGAATTGCAGCGTCCAGAAGGCGCTACCTATCCTTACTTTGGTGGCGTTTACATTTATAACTACTCAGACTAGCTCTTAACTTGCTATCACTTAAGGCTCCTCGAAACCAAATTACATAAAATTCGGCTAGGGGAGCTTTTTTGCATAAAAAATTATAAAGGAGTGCTTTCTGCAATTATGACGAAAAATACGTTTGCTTTCACTCTAGCTGCTACTGCTAGCTTAGGTTTAAGCCTCATGCTCCCTGGTTGCGGTGACAGCGGCTCTACTGTACCTAACCCTTTAAAACCGCAAAAAGTAAACGGCCAAGTTCTTTTTGACTACATTTAATGGTTACTCCCAATGTAGAGGGCGCTGAAGCTGTTGATCTGACCTCTTTTGCTTCCTTTAGCAGCCCTGATGAAAAAGTGCTGGCTCCTATAACTGGACAGCCTGGTGTTTATACTGGTATAGAATACAGCAGCGACGCTGGTTTGCAGCCTGAGGCTACTATTGGCAAAATATTAAAGCTACTGTCGATCAACCTATTTATGTTACCGATCAAAAACTGAC
>SFMI01000046.1 GCA_004554425.1 Candidatus Saccharimonadota bacterium
CGAGACTCTCTATCATTTTTTTATGTTCGATGAAAGCGCCCTGAAGTGCTAGAACTCCAATCTTCATTCTATTTACCTCTTTCTTCCATTATAAGAGAAATTTCATCTGCATTTATTCCGACCATTGCAGGACCGAGATCCTCTGAGAGCTTTGCGAGCAGTGCGTTTTTGTTTGGCACATTCTTTAACTATCGACGCTCAATTGGAAAGCAAAATTGCCCATTTCTTGCGCAGTGGTTTAAAAAATATAGCTGGTGAGCGTATTGCTGCCGAACTATCTATTATATTAAATCAAACTCTAGCAGATCGTAAGTTGCAATTGCAAAGAACAGCTTTAGACAGTTTTTTAGATCAGGAATGGGATTCCAAGCGAATCTTCCCTGAGACAGCATTATCTTGTTGGGAGTTGCTTACTGGATTAGAAGAGCAGCAAAAATTAGCTTGGCCTCTTTTCAAACATAGTGGACGTCTTTTACAAAGTAAACTCGAAGAGAGTCCCAAGGGCGGACGAAATTATTTATCTTTATTGAAGTTGGCTTTTTTAGCTAAATTCGATTTGCTTACTCCTCAAAATAATCGCTTTAAGTTATCGGGAGCAGAGTCGCAAGTTATTAGGGAGACGAAGACCGCTTCTGAGGAATTGGCCAAACTCTTGATTAAACCGCCTGATAGACGCGAATTTTATCGATTTTTTGGTAAAGTAAAGTATTTTTTTATAATTGCATCTGTAAATGGAATTTGGCTTTCATCTTTAATTAAGACTTTTTCTATCACAAAAGGTGCCAGTGCTAAGGCAACTTTTGTTGGGGCAGGCAAGAAAGCACAAATGGAGAATAACCGAGGGGGAGCTTTTTCGGCTGGCAAATATGCTTCTTGGGCCCTTTACTTGGATTGTTTATTGCTTGATTATTTAAAGGGTGGAACGCTTTCTAAGCCTCTTGTTCCGATAGACGGCTGTTTGCTGCAGAGAAAATTGGGAATCGAGCCCGGTCCGGGACTAGGAAAAATTCTTCGCGAATTGGCTGAGGAGTGCAGTTTGCGTAGTATGTCCGAAGAAGAGGCTCTTTCCTGGGTGAAAGATCGGCTTTCGCGAGATGTGGCGTCTTAATCGACGCTTTGAGTATATTATGAGGTTGCTGACCTAATGGGTACCATCTATATTGGGCGCTATAAAGTTATCGAAGAATTGGGTAGAGGCGGTATGGGCGTAGTTTACCGCGGAGAAGATCCCGTTCTAGAACGTCAAGTAGCTATAAAAGTTCTTCCTCCCAAAAAGATGAACCCCAAGTCTATTGAGCGTTTTTTACGTGAAGCTAAAACAGCAGCTCGTTTAGACAGTCCTTATATTGTTAAAATTCACGATATAGGTCAAGTTGACGATATCCATTTTATCGTTATGGAATATGTTGAAGGTAGTTCCTTAAGCGATATGATTGAATATGAGGAAGTACCTACCAATGAGCAACTTCGCCAACGCCTGAAAATTTTCCGCCAAGTATTAGAAGCGGTACGCTACGCACATGAAAATGGCGTCATCCATCGCGATTTGAAGCCTGATAATATTATGGTAAGCAAAACCGGACAGGTTAAAGTAATGGATTTCGGTTTGGCTTTCTTCGCTGGCCAGCATTCCTTGACAGAAGTCGGTCAGGTTATGGGAACTGCAGCCTACGTCTCTCCCGAGCAAGCAGTGGGTAAGCTTACCGACGAACGTACCGATATATATTCTTTAGGCGTTATCCTTTTTGAACTTATCACCGGTCGTTGGCCTTTTAGTGCCAGCAACCCTTTAGAAATGTTCCGCAAAGTAGCGGAAGAGCCGGCTCCCTCGCCGCGCCTTTATAATAAGAACATTTCCCCTGGGCTAGAAACTTTAGTGCTGCGTTCTTTGCGCAAAAAGGTCGAAGACCGCTTTGCTAGCGTTGCTGACATGATCGAAAGCTTCGACGCTTGTCTCAAACATGAGGCTGTTTCTTCCGCGTCGTCCTCCAGTGTCAGTGTGCCTTCTGTGGGCAAACTAAGCGGAACCAAAACTCCTTCTCGTTTGCCAGCTCCTTCTTCGGCGCGTTTCAATGTCTCGAAAGTCAGCACCGCCGATTCTGCTGCAGGCGCTTCTGCTCCAACTGAAGCTAGCCCTAAGCGGCTGCCCGATCCTTCTAGTATTAGACGTCTTCCCATAGGGCAGAGCCATTTAGCTGAAACTGTACAAGCCGCTCCTGTTGCGGCACAGCCTGTTCCTGCTGCGTCTTCAGACAGGCGCTCTGCTTTTCAGACGGCCGCTTCTTCTTCGCGTGTGCTGCGTGGACAGTCTAGGCCTGCTGTAGTTATAAATTCTGCTGCCGATTACGAAGCAGATGTGGCTCGTCAGCATGAGCAAGCCAGGAAGAGGCCTGCCGGAGTAGTCACTATCGGAGGAGAAGCGGCTTTTCGCACTTCAGTTGCTTCTTACGAATCGCAGGAACAGGCTAAAGCTGTGCAAGCCGAAGCGCCTGCCAAGCCTGTTATGCCACCTCCTGGGCCCGCTTTGCGCAAAGTTATCAACGAAACAAGCGTTGCCGCGCCGCTGCCCGATACTACTTCGAAAAATGCTGCCTCTGAGCCGGTCAAAATTCCGATTCCCGAAATAAAACCGGCTCCTGCCGTTTCCAACGCCACCCCGCCTGTTGCCTCGGCTTGGGCCGAGCCGGAACAGTCTTCTTCGGTTGCCGAAAAGACCGAGGGTGGCTCTCTCAATTCTCGACGCTTTGTAGGAGGCAGCGGCGCGGCCGTCGCGTCCAATGCCTGGATGGCCAACGTCGAAGATAAAGCCCCTTCGGCAGCAGAGCGTGTGCCTATGCTTGTGCCCAAAGCTGTTGAAGAAGTAACCGAGCGCGACAGCGAATCCATAATCCTATCTGGATTAAATGCTTTGAAAGAGGCTCGTTTCCAGGAAGCTGCTTCAGAATTTAGCTTAGTACTAGCTCGTGAGCCCAATAGTGTGCCTGGCCTTCTTGGTTTAGGTCGCGCTCGTTTGGAACTTGGCGATTACGGTAGTTCGCGTTCACTTATCGAGCAAGCCATCCAGGCCGCTCCTGATAGCCACGAACCTTACGTAGCTTTAGCCGATTTCTTCTCCAGAACTGAGCAACCAGATTTAGTGATCTCTGCTTTGCATAAAGCTTTGGATCGCTGCGAATATGACCATATCTTGCGTTGCAGATTGGCTTTCTTATATTTTGCTCAAAATCGTCCGGAAGTAGCTTTCGAGCAATATTGCGTAGCTCTGGAACAAACTCCACAAGATTTCCAAGTCAACTATCAGCTGGCTTTGTTCTTGGTCACTCAAAATCGTTGTAATGAAGCTTTGGCTTGCTTGGAGAGAGCCTGTGCATCTCAACCTCAAAATGGTAGTGTTTACAGCTTTTGGGCCAATGTCTGTTTGCAATTGGGCGAAAATTCTAAAGCGCAAGCTATTTTGGAAAAAGCTTTACAAATTGGCATACACGTCGACGCTGGAGTACATACTGATTGGGCCGCGCTTTATATGGCCCAAAATAAAGAGCAAGAGGCTGTCAACGAATTGGGTGAAGCTTTAGAAGACGAGCCTGGTCACATAGAAGCTTCTATTAAGCTCTCTACTTTATTCTGCCATCATAATCAGCTCAATGAAGCGGTAAAAACTTTAGAGCAAGCTTTAAAGTTCCATCCCAACAGTTTGAGTTTACATCGCCGTTTGGGTGAAGTGTTTATTTTAGGCAATTCTTTGGAAAAGGCCATGGATCACTTCGAACAAATTGTGAAACTTGAGCCTGCCTGTGCCGAAAATTATAATCGTTTGGGTCGTATCTATCTTAAAAAGCATTACGATGCCGATTCTGTGGCTCAGTACCAAAAAGCTGTAGAAGCTCATCCGGTAAATCCTGCTTATCATGAAGATCTAGCCATGGCTTACTATTGCGCTGGCCAGTATCAGCCCGCTATCAATGAGTTGGTAAAAGCCTGTCGCTTAGATTATACCAATCCCGATTATCCTAAGTCTTTGGGCATCATGTTATTGGAACTTGGGGCTTACGAAGATGCTGTGCGTCAATTACGGAGCAGTTTAGCTTTGCGTCCTAATGATGCTCAAGCTAGAGGCATGCTTGGCAGGGCCTTGGCCGGCCAAGGGCTTAGCAATTTGGCAATTATTGACTTTAAGAACGCTATTGACAGCGATCCCGATATGTACTTATTCAACTTGCCTTTAGCCCGCGCTTATTACACTCAGGGACGTCATGATGAAGCTGTACTTTGTTTCCGTCGCTTCCTTAGCGTTGTTCCTGATAGTAGCGGATTTGCACTTGTTTATAATGCTTATGTGGGTGTTGGTCGCAACCTTTTAACGCAGGGCTACGCGGCGTCGGCTTTGGAAATATTCTCTTCCATTTTGGCACGTGATCCCTATAATGCCGAAGTTTGCATAGGCTTAGCTAAAGTATGGTTGAGCAAGAAAAATTATGCTAAAGCTTTAGCCAATGTAGAAGATGGCCTCAAGTCTGCTCCTCACTATGCTCCTTTATTACTGGTTAAGGCAGATGTTTTGGGCGCTCAGGAACGCTGGAGTAGTGCTGTGTCAGTTTTACTTGAAGCTAGTCAAGAAGCTCCGCGCAATCATCTTATTATTGAGCAATTGGGACGGGCTTACCGTAAATGTGGTCGTTTACAGGATGCTGTCGATGTCTTTAGTAAAGCGGCAGAAGATTTCCCAGAATTAGCTAGTCATTTTGGCTGGCTCAAAGGGCGTGTGCTTTATCGTCAAGGTCAGTACGAAGCTGCTTCTTGGGCTTATCGACAGGCAGCGGAAGCCGATCCTGAAGATTGGCGTATCTATATAGATTTAGGTAAAGCTTACAGTAGTTTGCAACAGCTTGACGAAGCGGCCAACGCTTACAGAAGTGCCGAACGTTTAGCTCCTGCTGAAGAGAAAAAACAGATAAGATCTCTTTTGAGCAGATTGCGTCGTTAAAAAAATGGGGGAAGGATTAGCAGACTGATTTGCAAAAAAGTCTGCCCCTCGATATTTTGTAGTTTATGTGACCGGTTTATTTTTGGCTGTTTTTAAGCTTGTAATAAACTGATCGGAGGTTTCACCTTGAATACAAATTTATTCAGAAGTATTCGCTTCAATATCGCAGCGATTGTTGCTCTGGTATTTGCACTTTTATGCGGATTCAGTTCTTTTCATAAAACAGCTTGGGCCGCAGAGCCAGAAACTAAGAATAGCGGTTATGCCGTCCTCATTGTCGGTGACGAATCTAAGCCCGATATGGTACGTTCTGAAAAAGAATTAATTTCGGAAATTACCAAGCTTCTAGCGGAAAAAGATGAAAAAGGCGCCTATAAATACAATCGTGCCCGCTCTGGTATGCAAGTTTTTTCTTATCACATTAACCACGACCGCGAGAAGCAATTTTGCGAGAAAAAACTCAATATTTTAGGTGAAGATTTACTTTTCTTGGGTGTAATTGTGCTTAATGATCGCTTACCCAGCAAAGTTATCTATCGTATCGATCGCATAGTTAATGAAAAAAGAGCTGCTGCCGATGTGTTTAGCTATGCCGAAAACCTTCTGGCTAGCGGAGCTCTTCCCGTACCGTCTGTCAGTAAAGCTCAGACTACCACTACCAAGACTGAAACAAGTTCTGCTAGCCAGTCTAGCAATGTAAAAACTCCCGCTGTTAAGCCGTCCGTAAAAGCTCCTTCTACCGCTCCAGCTTCTTCTACTGTACGTTCCAGCGCTTCTGTTAAAGCTCCGGCTGTGTCTTCTAGCCAGGCTCCGGCCTCTAACAAGAAATATGCCCCTGTTCCCGAGGGTAAATACCTCAGCTGCCAGGTAGGTGCTTTCTCCAATGAAGTCAATGCCAAAGAATTGGTAGATTCTCTTAAAGCTAAAGGTTATGAAGCAGCCTATCGCAAGTTTGAGCGCTCTGGTGGTAGCTTCTTCTATAGAGTTTACTCCGGTTCGTTCTCTACCAGAGCCGATGCCGAAGCTGCTTTGCAACGTCTGAAGGATCACGGCTTCGATAAGGCTATTTTAGTAACTTTAGATAAGTAAACGAGCTTAAGAGTCCGTGGATTCTTTTGGTCACAAATATGCCCGCGTTGTAGTTGAGTCTTCGGCGCGGGCTTTAAATCGTCTTTTTACTTACGCAATACCCCAAGAATACCAAAATAGTTTGGTGGCTGGCTGCGTAGTTGAGGTTCCTTTAGGCTCGCGCAATCTCAACGGAGTTGTGGTAGAGGTTTATAACGAGCTTTCTGAGGAAGAGCGACAGTATTCTTTGCGTCCTATTGCCAAAGTGTTAGAAGCTGCTCCCTTTTGGGGTGGTGAGCTTATGCAATTGGTTAATATCATGCGTCGATACTATGCCGGTTCTTGGTTTGATAGTTTTCAAACGGTTGTTCCGGCTCCGGTAATGAAGCGCATGCGAGCTATGTGGGCCAAAAAGCGAGTTTTGTCCAAACGCAAAACAGAAACAGAAGTAAAAGAAACAGCCGCTTATCCTTTACTTCCTCTAACTTCTGCTCAAGAAGCAGCTGTAAATATGATTTGCCAATCGGCTCAAGATGGCAAGCCCGTGTTGCTTTATGGAGTGACTGGAAGCGGAAAAACAGAAGTTTATTTGCAAGCATTACACCGTATTTTGGAACAGGGCAGGCAAGGTATTGTTTTGGTTCCGGAGTTGTCTCTAACTCCGCAAGCGGTAGAACGCTACAAAGGGCGTTTGGGAGATAGAGTAGGCGTTTTGCATTCAGCTCTAACTGAAGCTTCTAGGCGTGACTATTGGTGGGCTATGCGACGCGGCGAACTCAGCGTAGCTTTAGGAACAAGATCGGCTATTTTTGCTCCTTTCGACAATATTGGTTTTATTTGTGTCGATGAAGAACATGAATCTTCTTACAAACAAGAAAACCAACCGCGCTATCACGCTCGCCAAGTAGCTTTTATGCGAGCTCAAAGACATAAAGCCGCTTTAGTGCTGGGTAGTGCCACACCGTCTATCGAAAGTTTTTATTTAGCGCAAAAAGGTATCTACCGTTTAGCTAAGCTGGAATCGCGTCCAGGAGGTCGGCCTTTACCTCCGGTACGCTTAGTCGATATGCGTCAAGAGAGGAATAATAGCTTAATTTCCCGGGCGCTGTATGAAGCTTTAAAGCTTCGCTTAGCCAGAGGAGAACAATCTGTTCTATTGCTCAATAGGCGCGGTTTCGCTAGTAGTTTGCAATGCAGCAAATGTGGCTATGTGCCTATGTGCCCTCGTTGTAGCATAAGTTTGACTTGGCACCGCAGCTCTAAGAGCATGATTTGCCACTATTGTGACTATCGCCAGCCTGTCAATAACTGTTGTCCTAATTGTAAAGCGCTCAATTTTAAAGTAGGCGCTCCGGGATCGGAGCGTTTAGCTGCAGAAATTGCTGAACTTTTTCCCGGAGTAGGCATTTCTAGACTAGATCGAGATACAGTTGGACGTAAAGGCGCTCACCAAGCTATTTTGGAAGAATTTGGCAGCGGTAAGACACAAATTTTGCTCGGCACAAAGATGATTGCCAAAGGATTAGATTATCCCAAAATTACTTTAGTTGGCATTTTGCGAGCTGATGCCGAATTGAATCAGCCCGATTTTAGAGCCGGTGAGCGTACTTTTCAATTACTTTCCCAAGCGGCTGGACGAGCCGGCCGCGGCCAACTTGGGGGAGAAGTGATTATCCAAGCTTGGAATGTGGAACACCCCATTATTGAAGCTGTGGTGAATCATGACTATCAGGCTATGTATGATAGTGAAATAAAAGTGCGCCGCCAGCTACTTTATCCTCCTTTCCGCCGTCTACTGCGTTTTATTTTTTCTGGCTCGGAGCCGCAAAAGGTTCAGCTAGCTGCTATAGAAACCGCAAATATTATGCGAGCTTCTTTTACAAAAGGAGAAGTTGTAGGCCCAGCTCCCTGTCCCATAGAGCGTATTCAAGGTCAATATCGTTGGCATTTGCTAATCAAAGGTCAGCCCAATTGCGGCCTTGGCCAATTTGTTTCCGGTTGTGCCGAAATAGCCGAAAAGCTAAACAAGAAGCACTTCGAGGTGCGCATTTCCGTAGATCCTGAGCCTCAATCGCTCATTTAAAGAAGTAGATCTAGTCCGACTGCCAAATCAGAACATGTTTCTATTTTGGCATAGCGCTCGTCTTGCAACTTAGTCGCTTCACCGGCTCCATAGCCAGTGCCTACTAAGAAACAGCGGCATCCCAAGGCTAATGGGGCTTCTATATCGGTCAATTTATCACCAAAAGCTACAGATTGAGATAAGTCCAAATCCCAGTCTTTCTGGGCTTGCAAATACATACCAGGCTTGGGCTTGCGACAAGAACAATGGCGATCGGCTTCGCTTTGGGAAAATACAGGATGATGCGGACAACAATACATAGCTTGAAATTGCACTCCATAAGGGCGCAAACTATCTTGCATATATGTATATACTTTATTGACGTCATCCATAGTAAAGTAGCCGCGAGCTACTCCGGATTGATTAGTTACCATAATTAAGCGCCAACCTTGTTTATATAAAGCGGCTAGCTTTTCCCGAACTCCCTCAATCCAACGCACTTGCTCTGGTTTATGCAAGAAATTTACTTCTTCAATTAAGGTACCGTCTCGATCTAAAAAAATAGCTTTATTCACGAATAAAATTCCTTTGTTTTGTATTTTAGTTCACTCGCTGAGAAGCAGACTCAAATCTGTCTAAAGCTCTTGATAGTTGGTCTTTTTTTTTCCTGCTGCACTAAAAGCAAATTGGCTTTTTAGGCCATTCTTAACCGAAGTACTTCACCTCTTAGGTAGGGGATAAAGGTTGGTATGGCGAACCGGCCCGGAGAGAATGCCGCGAAATGCACTAGCATTTGCGCTTATTGAGAGAGACGTGATAGTTGCATTCCTGTCGAGTTGCAGCGTCATTTCTAGCATGAACAATAAGCTCCCGCCTTTGTAGGTAGTTATAGAAGTGCGTTTGCGTGCATATATGAGGGACTCCAGAACTATGTGTAATTGCAATATCAATATCGCTATCGATGGGCCAGCTGCCGGAGGTAAAACCACAGTGGCTCGCTTAGTTGCTGCTCGCTTAGGATTACTGTATTTAGATACTGGCATGATGTACAGGGCCGCAACTTGGCAAGCTCTGGAGAAAAATTGTGCTTTAGATGACGAGCAAGCTTTAGGATTGCTAGCTCAAAACTTGGACTTGCGCCTTGAACCTGACAAAGACAGCGCCGCTGGTTGCAAAGTTTTTGTGGACGGACGTGACATCACTGCTGATTTGCATAGTCCCAGAGTAAGTGGGGCCGTATCTAAAGTGGCCAGCTGTTCGGCTGTTAGGGCGGACATGGTAAAAAGGCAAAAACGAATTGCCGATGAGGGCGGTATCGTTATGGCCGGCCGCGATATTTGCACCGTTGTTCTGCCTGATGCTAGGTTGAAATATTTCTTGGATGCCAGCTTAGAGGAGAGAGCTCGCCGCCGTTTGCTGGATATGCAAAGCCGTCCCGGTAATACTCTCACTTACGATGATATTTATAAGCAACTAGCCGAGCGTGACTATGAAGATACTCATCGAGCTGATTCTCCTTTAGTCAAAGCACCTGGAGCTTCTTATATAGATTGCAGTTCTCTTAGTGCTGAAGAAGTAGCCGATATAATTTGTCGTGATTATGCTGAGGCAGCCTCTGCCCATGAGTGAGCAAAGCCAAGGTCAGAATACCGACGCCTTATCGGATAAGTCGGTAGCTACTACAAATCTTGACGAAAGCTCGCCGCCTTCAGATGGTGAAGCTACCGCAGGCGCTACTGCCTTGTCCTCGCTGCGTATTATTCCCGAAAGTTTGCGCCATACGCCGTTGGGTAAAGTTTGTTTAAAGCCTCCGAACTTTAAACAAACTTTATATAAAGTTGCTCGCAGTGCCGTATATTTATACTGCAATACTTTATTTGGAGTAGATTCTGAGGGACTGGAAAACATTCCCAAAGAAGGCGGTTGCTTAATAGCTTCCAACCATGTTTCTCTTTTCGATCCGCCTCTAGTTAGCATTGCCATCAATTTCAGACAAGTACATTTTGTAGCTAAAAAAGAGCTTTTCATGATTCCTGTTTTAGGCAAAATTCTGGCTGGTTGTGGTTGTGTTTGGGTAGATCGAAGCTCCAAAGACGGTAGCTCCGTCAACCAAGCCATAGATTTGCTTAAAAGTGGCCGAGTGGTTGGAATTTTTCCCGAGGGTACGCGTTCTAAAGACGGAAAATTGCAAAGAGGCAAACTTGGTGTTTCTGTTATGGCATTAAAAAGCGGTGTGCCCATAGTTCCGGCCTGTGTTTTTAACACTTATGAAATAGGGCACAATCATGGTATACCTTGTGGACATCGCTTGAGCATTCGCTTCGGCAAGCCTATACCAGTAGCCTTAAATGAACGGCCAGATCCTAAAGCCATGAAAGAAGTTTACAACCAAGTTATGAGCTCTATTGCTCAATTGCAAACTTTAGGGCCTGTATCTCGCTCTTAGTTAAGAAGTATCGGCTTTTGTCAAGCCTGAACAAAAATGTTTATCTTAATGGCAGCTCTTTTGGTAGAGTTGCCTGTACGAAACTATAGGAAATAAAAATACATGAACAATCAAGCTAAGCCGCGTTTAAACAGCAACGCTATGGTTGCTATAGTCGGTCGCCCCAATGTGGGTAAATCGGCGCTGTTTAATCGTTTGACTGGCGAGCGCAAAGCTATTGTAGAAGATACGCCCGGTATTACTCGTGACCGTATTTACGGCACATGCGAGTGGAACGGACGCACTTTTACAGTTTGCGATACCGGAGGTATCGATCCTAACGACCCCGATATTCTGCGCCGCGATATTCATCAGCAAGCTCAAACAGCTGTAGATGAATCTGATTTAGTGCTTTTTGTTGTTGATATTCGTGCCGGTGTCCAACCTTTGGATGAGGAAGTGGCTAATATCTTACGTCGCTCCAAAAAACCGGTATTGCTTATTGCCAACAAAGCTGAAACTTTAGATATTGAAACTCATGCTGTCGAATTTTATGCTTTGGGCATGGGTGATCCTTATCCTGTTTCAGCCATTCACGGCATCTCTACTGGAGATCTTCTGGATGCTATTTTGGAAAGATTGCCTGCCGAGGTTAAGCCAAGTGAAGAGCAGGAAGTTTCGATTGCTTTGGTAGGCCGTCCCAATGTGGGCAAATCTTCTACTATGAATCGCCTTATAGGTCAAGAACGCAGTATCGTCCACGATCAAGCTGGAACTACGCGTGATTCAGTAGAAACCGTAGTAGAATATGGCGATAGAGTAGTGCGTTTAATTGATACTGCTGGTTTGCGTCGCCAAGCTAAAGTCGATGAAAGTGTCGAGTTCTATTCCAGCGTTAGAGCTTCCCAATCTTTGGAAAAGGCTGATGTTGCTATTTTGGTTATCGATGCCAGAGATGGTGTGGTAGCTCAAGATAAGCGTGTGGCTGGAGATATTCACGAATCAGGAAAGCCTTCTGTTATTGTAGTCAATAAATGGGACTTGGTGCGTGAATTAGCTGGAGAATATGGGGAAGGACTGGCTAACGGAGCTAAAGTAGAAGAGTGGAAGCAACGCTTTGTTAAAAAATTAGGCAAAGATCTGGAGTTTATGGCTTATGCTCCAGTTATTTTCTCTTCCGCTCTAACTGGTGATGGAGTTGACGAAATTTTGGAAGCAGCTTTAGATTCATATGACGAATCTTGCCGCCGAGTTCCTACTCCTGTGCTCAACCAAGTTGTTAAAGAAGCCGTAGCCTTAAGGCCGCCGCCAAGTTACAAGGGTGAGCGTCTGAAGATCAAGTATGTCAGTCAAAGACCCAGTGCTCCGCCTCGCTTTACTTTCAAGTGCAATTCTCCCGATTTGGTTCACTTTTCGTATAAGCGCTATCTGGAAAACCAGTTGCGTGAAGCTTTTGGTTTTGTAGGTACGCCTATAGACTTAAAGTTTGTGAAGTAATTCGCTTGCTTGTGGCCCTATTTCAGCTGGTTTTTTTACATGCTGTTGAATAGGGCTTCTTTTTGCGAACTCTTTATGAGCCACGGCAGGCGGATATTCTGTTTCTGTGTTGAATCCCGATTTTGATGGGTGCTGAGATAGTCCGGTTGAACTGCTGAAAAGGCGGCGCGTCTTATTAGCTCTAGTTTGTTGCCTTTGAAGTAGTGCCGTTCGCTCAAAAGTGCAATTCGGCAGGAAAAAGTTTCTCATATTTTTGGAGGACTAAGAATGAACAAATTTTTCTATGGCTTTTTGACGGCTGCCATTTTACTGGGCTCTGCCGCTTCGGTAAGTGCCGCTGATTATGATTTCTATGTGCGTAACCGTCCATTTAAAGGCAGTGCCGTTATTTCCGGAGAGACTGTCAAAGCAAATTTGGATGATTTGCTTAAATCCTTGAATTACACTTGGAATTTGGACGGCAGCAAGCTGTATGTTTATACTGCCGCAGAGTCTAAGAAAAGTGTCAAGGGAGAGGCTAATGGTCCACTTCTTGACTCTAACATTACCAGCGTGATTTTTGGCGGTAAAGAATTTGTTCTGCCTACTGCTCTGAAAGCCGGTCATCTGACTGTTGATGTACAAACTTTTGCTAAATATTTTGGCTTGAAATATACAGTTTCTTCCGCCATTGGCAGTATCGATTTAATAGTTCCTGTTACTAAAGCTCAAATAGCTGCTGCCACTCCACGTTCCAGCGTTTCCAAAGGTGCTGGTAAAAATGTTGATTCAGCTAAAAAAAGTGGCGGTGAAGTGAAGTACAAACTTAACGCCCAGGGTAAGATTGAAACTGATGGCAGCAATTCTCAATCTCCTATTGCTGTCAACAGCATTGATTGGTTTAACAACGATGCTGGCGGTGCCTACACTGCTGAAGTCCATTTCAATAGCGCCAAAATTACAAATACTGGCAGCACTTCCCTGAGTGGTGTACAGTTTAACGTAAATGCAGTTCTCTATGATGGAACTGTGGTGAACACTTGGAGCAAAGATGTAGGTATTTTGGAAGCTGGACAGAGTTGCACTTTCACTCCCGATAATCCTATTTGGTTCAATTACAACAGAGTTCCGGTCGAGTGCAAAGCTCTCATTATTCACGATCCTCCCAAAGTCGATAAGCCCGCTGAGCAACCTAAAGTAGAAGCTGCTCCGGATCCTACCGAGACTCAGGCTAAGCCTGCAGCTCCTGCTGAAGAAAAAGAGCCTGATCCTATG
>SFMI01000201.1 GCA_004554425.1 Candidatus Saccharimonadota bacterium
GAAGCGTCTTTGATAACAAGACGAGGCCGAGCCGCCCTACGTTCGATAATGACAGAGTCAACCGTCCGGGTCGACCCAATTTCGATAGAAATACCGATAACAGACGTCCTGGCGGAAGCGTCTTTGATAACAAGACGAGACCGAGCCGCCCTACGTTCGATAGGAATAATAGCAACAACAGGCCTGGACGACCTTCATTCGACAGTAATAGAGCTGATCGTCGCCCCGACCGCTCTAACTATAATAGGCCGACTTCCAGCCGCCCGAGCTATGACAGAAGCAATAGCAGGCCTAGCTTCAACCAAAGCAGACCTAGCCAGCCTAGCAGGCCTAGCTTCAACCAAAGCAGACCTAGCCAGCCTAGCAGACCTAGCTTCAACCAGAGCAGACCTAGCCAGCCTAGCAGACCTAGCATGGACAGCAGCAGGCCTAGCCACTCGTCCGGTAGTCGCTCTGAAGGTGGCAGAAGAGGACGCAAAGACAGGTATAGATAATCTGTTTTAATTACGCAAAAGGATGGGAGCGAATTTCGATTCGCCACCATCCTTTTATCATTTATTTATAAATACAGGGAGACATTATCAAATATATAGACTTAAAGGGAACATAAGCAAAAAGGAGAGAGGAGCAATCGTTCTTATGAATTTCTACCAAAGACACAGTAAAAAAATTGTCCTGAGTGCATTTACTTGGCTTCTTTTGGCTGCAGCGCCATTAGCCTCACAAGCTTCTCCCTATATGGATCAGCATAAAATTCTGCTTCCTCCTATAGCTCAAAATTCTAAGCGTCCTCCTCTTCCTCCGTCGGAAGATAGATATTCAACCAGACCTCCTTCTCCAAACGTCAGTCAACAAAAAGCCAAAAGCCATCCCGAATATCGTGTTCCAGAGCGACAAGGATGGGAGGATCGGGGCCGACAGGATTTCAGAAAGCCTCATCGTGACAAACCAGGTTTCGAAAAGCGCCCTCCGGCCAAGCCTCATGCCAAACCTCACAAGCATAAAAACAAAGACAAAGATCGCAAGATGCGCCGTCCCCCCAAACATGGCAAGGATCCTAGAGAAATGCGCAAGCCTCCTAGTAAACCCAAGCATGCTAAACCTGAGCCACGCCGTGACCGCAATCATAAGGATCGCCATGCTAAAAAACGCAGGTAGCTCAGAGGTTCATAAATTAGAATACAGCCGATAGCTATTCTGACTATTTTGGAAGGAAAAAAAGCTGCATATTCTAAAATTAAAGACGCTCTTCAGCGAAGATAATTAGTAGAGCCCGCGTCTAGTTTCCAACAAGCTGACGCGGGCTTTGGATTGTAGTATTGCCCAGTATGAATATCACTAAACTTAAACGCTTTTTCGGCGTTGCTTTTTGTCTTGGCACCCTCGCCTTAGGAATACCGACTTTATCATCCCGTGTCATGGCCACTGACAATCAAACTCCTATACTGAAACGCACACTGCTCAGTATTGTGCAAAACGCCAAAATAGACGAAAAAACCAAAGTCGGCGTTTATGTAAAAGTCCTTGAGAATGGTAAAGTTGTCTTTTCTTCTGACGGCAATACTCCACTGGTGCCAGCTTCCAACTTAAAAGTCCTTACCACGGCGACATCCATAAGTATGTTGGGCCCCAATTACCGTCTAAAAACCGAGTTATGCGGCCCTTTGCCCAACGGTAAGGGCCAAATTGAAGGTAACTTGTATTTGCGCGGCAATGGCGACCCTACGACAACTCCGCCTTACGATCAGCCTTGCACAGCCCCCTATGCAGAATTCATAAAAAATCTTAAAGCGGCCAATGTTCGAGAAATTACCGGTGACTTAGTTGCCGACGATTCTGTTTTCGATCGTCAGCATCTTCCCCAAGGCTGGCTCGATCATTATCGTCTCGATTCATTTTCTGCTCCAGTTGGCGGCCTCTCTCTCAACGGCAACCTCATTGAAGCCATAGTTTCACCCTTAGGATGCAGTTTAGATCCAGAGTGTTCCACTATGTCTATCGAAACGAAATACGAAGGCGGTTACGATACAGCTGTTGAACGTCCTAAAGGCAGCAACGTAGTGCAAGTCCTAGGTTCGGCACCTGGTAGTGAAGTACGCCGCCAAATTTGTGTAGAAGATCCCCCTCTTTTCAGCATAGGCGTATTTAAAAAACTACTTGATAAAGAAAATATTATCGTCAGAGGTAAAGTACGCTTAATAGACCCAGCTGGTGAAGCAGCTTTAGCTAGCAATTTACCTCGTTACGGCATCCATTTTTCTTTGCCTATTGCCACTATTATTCAAGAAATAAATCATGAAAGCGATAACCTTTTTGCCGAGCATCTCTATCGCTACGTAGGTCAGATGACTTCAGGCCAAGGTAGTGCCGCTAGCGGTATGAAAGCTTGCAAAAACTTCTTACAAGACAATCACATCAATACTACTAATTTGAAAATGGTCGATGGTTGTGGCCTTTCTCCAGAGAACAGAATCTCTCCCAATCAACTGGCCAATGTTTTAG
>SFMI01000202.1 GCA_004554425.1 Candidatus Saccharimonadota bacterium
TACCTTTGTCAGGGAGATAATCCCCATCCGGCTATCAATCTAATGGAAAAAGTTATCCAAGCTACTAAGCAAGGAGCTATGGATGATGATAGGCTCAGTGAAATTTTTGATCGCCTTTGGGATCATTTTGCCAACAGCTTAGACACATTTGAAAAAGATAACGATTTAGCCAGACGCAACCGTGGCACCAGCGCCATTCGTCAAGTTATGGCTGGTATCCAAAGTATGGATACATATTTTCTGCAATACGATCTTAATGCTTTAGATGCCGGCTTTGTTAAATTCAGTGAAGGTTGCTTGCTATTAGTCGAGCTTATGCAAGAAAGTACTGGCGAAGCTTTAGCAGATAAGCCTACACCTTCTCCGCAAGTAAACTGGGTTATCCACGCTGCTAGGGCTGTACTCTCTGGTTTGGATCCCAATATCTTAGAACGAGCTCAATCTTGGTTTGAGCCGCAATTAGCTGAAAGCTATTTCCGTTTCGAGCAATGTGCCAACCAAGCTTTGGAAAGTTCTCCACGTTTGGCCGAGCAAGTTCCCGTAGCTCGCGACGGTTTTGATCGCTTAAATCGCGCTTTACCTCTTTTGCGTTTGGGCATTACTAGACGTCCGTTATTACACAAAGCCATTCAATACTTGGAAGATGGCGCCGATCTTATTTGTCAAGCTTGGACTATCTTTACAAAGTTTGAAGAGGAAGCCAGCAGTATAAGTTGTTTGCGTTGTGGCTTTGAAAATAAAGCTTATTCTAAAGTATGTGACCGATGCGGAGCTCGCTTGGTACTTCCGGCCGGATATCAAGATCCACAAGAAGGAGCGACCACAGTTACCAACTACACCAGCCAAGGAGAACCTGAAGAAAGCGACACTTCAGACCACTTATCTAGACTTATCGAAGCCTGTGATGCCGCTAAGTTTGGACGCATTGCCAAAGCTGAGTTTGTCAGTGTTCTGGCTTGGGGCAAACAATTGCTTCGCTCTGCCTCAGCCAGCTTAAGTAAACTTCCACCTTCTAGCGATGATCCTAATATCAACAAAGCACTTCACAGTTTGCGCCAAGGTGTAGAAGAATTTAGGCAGGGCATTGACGAAATGCAATGGTGGGCCGATACTGGCGCCAATTCTCATTTGGATATAGCTTCGCATATTCTTTTGCAAGCTTATACCCACTTCGTAGAAGTGCAAGAAATGGCTGGAAATTAGCTCCGGCTATTTCTTGCAAATACAAGAAGCAATATGCGACTAAGCTTTGCTCATTCTGCATCCCAAAGCGATGGAATAGAACTTAGATTCTTCTGAGTCGGCCCGACTGGTCAGAATGCATGGAACATTAGCTCCGGCGACAATTCCAGCGACTTTTGCTCCGGCCAAAGTTGTACAAGCCTTATAGAAAGTATTGCCTGCTTCTAAACAGTGGAAAATTAGTATATCGGCAGCTCCTTCAACGGCTGTGTGCAAATTTTTGGTTTGACAGCTCTTTGGTGAAATAGCAACGTCTAGAGCCAAGGGGCCGTCTACAATACAAGTGCCAAACTGGCCGCGCTCTCCCATTTTGGCCAAAGCTGCCGCCTCCACACATGAAGCGATTTTAGGCAATACTTTTTCTGTGGGAGCGATCACCGCTACTTTGGGCATTTCCACACCGAACGAATGAGCAATTTTTACAGCATAACTAATTATTTTAGCTTTTGTATTCAAATCTGGAGCTGGAATTATAGCTGCGTCACCGGCAAAGAGCAACTTGTTGTGTAAGTTTATATACTCGGGAATTTCCAAGCAAGTAATATGGGTAAGTACATCACCTTTAGATAAAAGGCCATGCTCTTTATCTAAAATTAGGTGCATATATTGATCTGTATTGATTAGCCCCTTCATTAGCACGTCGGCTTTGCCTTCAAAAACCATATCGCGAGCGATAATACCGGCGCCAAGAGTACTAGCTTCATCTACAATATTAAACAGATCCGGATTTATCGAATATTCTAGACATATTTCTTTTATTTGCTGAGCATGGCCAACTAATATAACTTCTGCAATACCTTTATCCGCTGCTTCAGCAGCAGCCCTAATAGTGCAACGGTCGTGACCTGCGGCAATTACCAAACGTCTGAGAACCTGACCTTGCAAACTCTCCACAAGTTGCTCTAGATTGCGAATCTGTTCCAATTTGTACCTCCAAAACCGCCTTATACTAAAGATAGCTTTTGACTTTTTCTTTGCCAGTTAAAACACGGGCAGCTCCGCTAGCCAAAGCGACCATTTCTAATTCTCCAGGATAAACTACCACAGTAACATTTATAGCCGAAATATATTTTTTAATTTTATCCACAAGTATTTTACTGCGAGAAGCTCCGCCAGTTAAAATAACCGCATCAACTTTTTCGCCATCAAAAGCAGGCCACAGAGCGGTTATATTTTTAGATACAGCATAAGCCATAGCTTCAAAGGCATTGATGCATTCGACTTCACCTGCCAAGCAACGAGCTTCTA
>SFMI01000047.1 GCA_004554425.1 Candidatus Saccharimonadota bacterium
GCATGCCATGCAAGTGCTCTCCCAACTGAGCTATAACCCCGGGAACGTCGCTATTATAGCTTAATATAAATAAATGTCAATAGCTTTAGCATCGAAAAAAAAATTTTTTGGAAATAGTTTTGGGGAAAGAGAAATTGTATAGTGAATAGATAATGGGTGGCTGTATTAAGTTATAAATATGAGTATTTAAAAATAAAAAAGCCTCCGTGGAGGAGACTTCTTTTTCTTGTTTATACACTTTGGTGGAGCTAAAGGGACTTGAACCCTTGACCCCTTGCATGCCATGCAAGTGCTCTCCCAACTGAGCTATAACCCCGGGAACGTCGCTATTATAGCTTAATATAAATAAATGTCAATAGCTTTAGCATCGAAAAAAAGATGCCGCTTCCTTCATAAAAGAAAGAAACGGCATCTTTTAGTTAGTCAAGTTAGTTCTAACGAGCAGCAGCAGCGGTAGACTGAGTAGCGTTGAGAACATCTACGCTAATGCTGGGGCCCATGGAGCTGGTCAGATAGATGGAACGAACGTAGGTTCCTTTGACAGCTACGGGACGAGCCTTCAAAATGGCATCAAACAAGGTGCGGAAGTTCTGCTCGATCTTTTCAGCGTCAAAGCTTACTTTACCCAAGACGCTGTGGATGCAGTTGTGCTTGTCGTTGCGATACTCGAGCTTGCCTTTTTTGAACTCGGAAATGGTCTTAGGCAAATCGGGGGTTACAGTGCCGGACTTGGGGTTAGGCATACGCGGACCTAACACACGACCGAGCTCTTTACCGATGACGCCCATTACGTCGGGAGTAGCAATGCAGATGTCAAAATCGGACCAACCGGACTTGATCTTGGCGATAACATCTTCGAAACCGGCTACGTCGGCTCCGGCCTGCTCAGCGGCTTCGATCTTGTCAGCTTTGGTGATTACGCAAATACGAAGGGTCTTACCAGTGCCGTGGGGTAATACGATGGTGCCACGGATGTTCTGGTCGGACTTTTTGCAATCGATACCGAGATGGAAGTGAGCCTCAATGGTCTCATCAAACTTAGCATAGGAGAGTCTTTTTACTAAGTCTACGGCCTCGGTAAGGGTGTACATTTGGCCTTTTTCGATTTGCTTTAATGCTTCTGCGAATTTCTTACTCTTCTTCGCCACTTTAAACCTCCAATGTGGTGCTGCAGGTTGATAAATGTTTCAACCCTCCCACTGACGCCTCTCTTTTTTTTGTTCGGCGTGTACGTAATTTTGGTTAATTAGCCCTCTACGACGATACCAGCGCTGCGAGCGGTGCCGGCGATGATCTTCATGGCGGCTTCGATGTCGTTAGCGTTGAGGTCTTTCATCTTGATCTCGGCAATTTTGCGGATCTGAGCGGAAGTTACGGTGCCAACCTTGGTCTTGTTAGGCTCGGCGGAACCGTGCTGAATACCGGCTTCCTTGAGGAGCAAGGTTTTGGCCGGAGGGGTCTTGGTGATGAAGGAGAAGGTCTTGTCCTCGTAAACGGTGATTTCTACGGGGATGATCATTCCTACATCTTTGGAAGTGCGTTCGTTGTACTGTTTCACGAACTCCATGATGTTGAGGCCGTGCTGACCCAAAGCAGGACCAACAGGGGGAGCGGGGTTAGCCTTACCCGCGGGAATTTGTAATTTAATGATGGCCTTTACTTTCTTTGCCATTTTTTACACCTCTGTGGCTGAAGCTGTACTTTCCTGAAAAAACAACACTTGGTTGCTTTGTATAAGAAAGGCAGCTGTTAGATTTTTTCAACTTGACCGAATTCAAGAGTGGTCTTCACTGTGCGGCCAAACATCTCGACATTAAGACCGAGTTTCTCACTCTCTGGATTAACTTCGATTACTTCGCCTGTTTGATTTTGTAAAGCACCACTGATAACGCGAACCGTCTGACCAATTTCCAGCTCAAGCTTTATTTTCTTAGGTGCAGACAAGCCCATCAATTGCTTGATTTTTTCCACTTCGTCTTTAGGAAGAGGAACAGGCTTTAAGCCTGGGCTGACAAAACCGGTGACGCCGGGAGTATTGCGGACAACGTACCAAGAGCGGTCATTCATTTTCATTTGGATGAGAACGTAACCGGGATAAATCTTTCTCTTGATGGTACGTCGCTTTTGCTTTTTGTTTCCGTCAGTACTGAAACTGACTTCTTCCTCGACGGGCACCAGAACCTGGAAGATCTGGTCGCGCATATTCTGAGTTAAAATACGCTTTCTGAGGTTATCAGAAACTTTATTCTCGTATCCGGAGTATGTATGTACTACATACCACTTGGGAGCGTCAGGATCGTTCTCGTCGAATTCGGGAGCGTTCTCGACTGCTTTCTCCGAGGTCTCTTCTTCTGAAGCAGAGGACAACTCTTCGGCTTCAAAATCCTCAGTCTGCGTTATTTTATCTTCTGTCATGGTCATACACCTTTGAGCAATCAAACTAAGCTTTTAGCTTTTTCTGTCGTTCCAGTAGAATCTGCATTCCGCGATCGGAGCTTTTACTCCAGATACAGCTTGGTTAAACTGAAGCTTCAGTTGTACCAAACAACGCGGTTAGTATTTTATTTACAATTCCCATGTAGCACGAAACCATAATCAAGGTAACTAACACTACGATGGTTGCGGCGCGAAGCTCTTTGGCAGTGGGCCAGGAAACTCGCCCCCACTCATCTTTTACAGATACTAAAAACTTGACTATTTTATCGTAAAGGCCGACTAAACCGGTGGTCTCATGTAAAGCTACATTTTTCTTGGAGCTGCCGGCGTCTTGAGACTTTGCCGAACCTACTGCAGGGGATTGGTCTTTCTTAATTCCGCCGCGACGGGCTTTATTGCGCGCTGCGCTACCGGAACTAGCCACGACTACTTAGTCTCCTTGTGAAGCGTGTGCTTTTTGCAAAAACGGCAGTACTTTTTGATCTCCATACGATCGGGATCGTTCTGCTTGTTCTTCTTAGTCGCGTAATTGCGGCGCTTGCAGCTCTGGCAAGCTAAGTTGATGATTACGCGCACTTCTTTCTTGGCCATTTTGACTCTCCTTGTCAACTATTTGGCGGTAAACCTAAAAAAGACCCCTGACAGTAATCCCGCCATATCATGGCTTCACAGATCACTCCAGAACCCTTTTTCACTAGAGGCCCCACCCGTCAAAAAAAGAACAACCGAAGTCGTTCTCGTTCTGACCGTTAATTTTGCCTACCGCAGACTACTTTAAGCAGCCTGCGACTGACAAAACAATACATGGAGCTGAGAAACAGGCTCGAACTGTCGACCTCGTCCTTACCAAGGACGTGCTCTACCTACTGAGCTATCTCAGCATAAGCGCTAAATGCTATACAGGATGTTTGCTTTAGCATGGAGCTGAGAAACAGGCTCGAACTGTCGACCTCGTCCTTACCAAGGACGTGCTCTACCTACTGAGCTATCTCAGCATAAATCCCATGCAGCATTTAGCTTTTGGAGCGAGGAACGGGGCTCGAACCCGCAACATCCAGCTTGGAAGGCTGGAGCTCTACCATTGAGCTATCCTCGCGAGAACTACGCTTGACCCCCGCCTTGCGCATGAAGAGTATATGCGTAGACGCAACTTATGTCAAGCACTGAAAGCAAAAAAAGAGTACTTATTTTTTTGCAAATCACCTGTGATAGCCAAAAAATAATAAAGCAGCTTTTTGTCTTTTTATTATGATAGTGAAGGAGGAGGGATCCTGGATAAAAACGAACTTACCGCCCCTGTCTCGGTGGCGTTGGGCCGTGTAAGCGGCAGCAATTCGCGCTGAGCTAAGTTTTTTAGCTGAATTTGTTCTTCGAGCGTTGCGCTTAAACATGGTTTAGATATAAGACTTAACTCGGAAGAGTGCCCTTTATGGCTGCCATCGCTAGTTTAGTTCTGGAGATTGTTTGTGCGTATAGCTAAGTTTTTTGCAGCTTTTTCTCTTTTGTGCTGTTTAAGTGCTGGTGTGAGTGCTCAGGCTGATGTTGTCTATTCTATCAGAAACAACGACACTATAGAGAGAGTGGCTGCCAGATACAATGTTACTCCCGAGCAGATTAACAAAGTAAATCCCAAGTTAAAACAATCAGGTTTTAAACCTGGCGTTTTTATCGTTATTCCCAATAGTCCTGACGACGTAGCCATCACAAAAGATCAAGAGAGGGAGATCTTGGCCAAATTAGAGAAGGACTTGCCTTCCCCCAGCTTAGTAAAGCTGGAAGTATCCGAATTAAGTCGTGCTGGTAACCGTCATCGTGGTCAATTAGCTTACCGCGGTGGTATGGGAGTAAATGGACGCCTTATAGATAATGCCCATAAGTACTTGGGAACGCCTTACGTGTTTGGCGGAACGGGTAATGGATCTTTCGATTGCTCTGGCTTTACTATGAGAATGTACCAAATGTCAGGTATCGATTTACCCCGTACGGCCGATGTGCAATATGGTGTAGGCGTTAAGGTGCCTTTCGGAGCGGAAATGCCTGGTGATTTGGTATTCTTTGAAACTTATCTTCCCGGCCCTTCCCACGTGGGAATTTATATTGGCGACGGAAAATTTATCCACGCTTCTTCTAGCAAAGGTGTTACTATTAGCCGCTTGAGTCAGCCTTATTATGCTGCTCGTTATCTAGGTGCAAAGAGAGTTTTCAAAGAAGCTCTTTAATTTTGGCTTTGCAAGGAGCGTTGCGCTTCAGAAAGACAGTCTCTAGCAACTTAATTTGTTGTATGAGGCTGTTTTTTTATGGGCTATACTATATCGACCAGAAAAACTATAGTCTTCAAATAGTTAAGTTGACAAAAAAAGGGCTGCCTCCTCTTTCCGATTGTTTGCAAAACTACCTGAAAGAGGAGGCAGCCTCTTGTGCTTTCCACTAAAGATTTAGTAGCGATCTCGACGTTCCAAACCCAAGAAAGAGCGCATAGAATTTTCAGAAAGTCCTTCAGGGTTGGCTTTTATCAAGCGACTGTCTAAACCTACAGCTTGGAATTCTGCGCCTGTTACACCGAAGGGGCCAGTTGCATATCCTCCGTTATAGGGATCGTAGGCCCAATTGTCCATAGTGCCTGTAGCTGCGTTGTAAGAATGCATCAGCTCATGGTGGAAGCCTACTAAAGGAGGGCGATCTTGCCAAGCTGCTTCCGTATTTAAAGAAACGGAAGCACGATTGTAGTAAATAGTGGAATCTGAACCGACATTGGGTTTATTATCTTCGTGATCGAAATATCCATCGGCTCCTGAACTACACTGGTTGCCACTGGGAGTTTCGGACACTGTGACTTTTTTGCCAGTTTCTTCTATAGAAGCGAAGGCTTTTTGACCTATAGGTATATCGGAAAGGGCTTCCAAATCACTGGTGACGCGATTTTTAAATGAGTCATCTCCGCTGATTTGGAAAAATTCTGGTACTGGCGCAGAAGTTGTCTCTTCTATCGAAGTATTGGCTCCAGCTTCCACTTTAGTTTGCGCTGAAGCATAAACGCGACTGTCTGTCTGAGCAGTAGCAATATTGTTGTTGCCGCTGCCGTCTACGATAACGTTAAAACCACCTTGCGCATCGATTGTATCATCGCCGCGCCCACCGAAGAGCATATTGCGTCCGCCTTCAGCTTTTATTGTGTCGTTACCTCGGCCACCGTCTACATAGTTTTGGCCAGACTTGACAGCAATAACATCATCACCATCTAAGCCGTAAATGACGCCGCCTCCACCTTCGTCGACGAGGTAATCGGCATTGTTGCTGCCCTCTATGTAGTCGCGTCCTAAACCGCCAGAGATGATATTGCCATTTATATTATGCCCATCTACTGTTTTTGCAGTGGGAGCGTCAGGCGCCAAATCTAAGCCGCCGGCAATAATGGTGTCGTTGCCATGACCACCGTGAATTTCGTTTTGGCCGTAATTGTCGATAATGGTATCATCACCTGAACCGCCTTGAATAAAATCGTTGCCGCTGCCGCCGGTAATGAATAAAGGCACACGTACATCTTCTTGAACGATAATTCTATCGTTGCCTTCAAATCCGTCGATGACTAGCTTCTTGGCTTCTTCAGAACTAAAGTCCATTTTTTTGCCGTTTATATCGACTGTAATTCCGCCTTTTTCACCTCTGGAGATATTTATTTCGTCATCTCCTTTGGTGGCGGTCAGAATTTTTACTTCTGAAGGGTCGCCGCGACGACCTACGATACGCCTGGCCAATAAATCGGCATCACTGCTGTGTTGGCCGTCAGCTGAGAGAGCATCGCTCAGTTGCAAATTGTCTTGAATCGCTTGACTCTCTTCCGAATGGGAAGAAGATTCTTTCAATTCGACTGAGTGAGGAACTCCGACATTTCGATTTTGGTTAATGGGAAAATTTACGTTTATCATCTTCCGGTCAGTGTATCACAAAAAATTAAATATTGTTTTCCAAAGCTATTGAAAAATCATTAAATTTCAGTCTAAAGCGGCTTTTGGTCAAGCTGGCGTATTGTTTAGTTTTTTTAATATTTTTTTCATTTCTTTTAGACAATTTTGTTTTTTTCTTGGCAATATAATTCCCTAACAATAAGCATGTGAAAGCATTGAGTTGTTGCTTAATTTGGGGATACAATTTTAAGTATGCTTGGCCTTTGTGGTGCATGTTGGGCATTTGTTGTGGCTTTGGAGTGAAGTTTTGGCCGCAATTTTTTGTCTATGTAATAGGAATAGCGTGTCTATTCTGCCTATGGGCGCTAGTGGCTTTGTCTAGTTTGCGCAAGCGGATTCTGGTTGTTTTGTCAGTCGCTACTTTGAGCACTCTTTTTATAATCTGGAGATATGAGCCTCCTCTATATGAATCTCAAAGCGAAATGTGGCGATCTTTGGAGTATACCAATGTGTCTGGTTGTGGCAAAATTGTAAGAATATACGCTTCGCCTTGGAATACTAAAGCGCTATTGCGCTTGGAAAATGGCCTTATGCTTTGGGTTGAAAGTAACGATAAGCGTTTGCGTATTTGCAAGGATAAAAACATAAAATTTAGGGGCTTGCTTCTGCCGCTTAATAATCGAGACGGAAAAAAAACTAGTATAGGATATGTAGTCAAGCTTAATAACTTCAAAGAGGTGGCTGCTATTCGAACAAATTTTATTCCCGATGGCTCAAGAGTTAATTTATATGTAAAAAATAAGATTGAAACTGTCTTCAGCTCTGAATGTAGGGAAATTGCTGCGGCTATGTTTCTTGGACGCAGTGACTTACTGTCGGAGGAGACGAAAGCACTCTTTAGAGATGTTGGACTGAGTCATATGACCGCTGCCTCTGGTTTTCACCTTTCCATTATGGCAGCTATGGCTATGCTTATAGTGGTGTGGAGTGGGCGTAGCCGTAAATGGGGAGCTTGTGGGGCAATTATTCTATGTGCTGTTTATGTATGGACAGTAGGCTATATGGCCTCGTTGCTAAGGGCCTTTATTATGTCAACTTTAGCTCTTGGGGCTTTAATTGTCGGACGTCCTGTGCGCTTGGAAAGGACCGTTTGCCTGGCTTGGAGCATTATGCTGCTGAGCTGTCCGTCCTGGATTGAAGATATTGGGTTTCAACTTTCATTTGGAGCTATATTCGGCATTATATGTTGGGCTTCGTTATGGAACCGGATGTTGTATTTTTTGCCTAATTTTTTCAAACAATCTATCAGCTTAACACTATCTGTCAATTTATTTTTGCTGCCGCTGTTAATAAATTATTTCCAAAAAATTCCTGGTGCCTCAATCCCTGCCAATTTAATAGTTGTTCCAGCTTTAGAGATTGTGTTTGTTCTGATAATTCCTTCTTTGCTTTTATCGTCATGGCCTGTGATAGGCCGGATTTTACCTTTAATTTGCGCGTATTTGTGCAAATATTCTTTAGTTATGGCTGCTTGGTTACAAAAGAAACTGCCTGTGTACGACTTTTGTTCACTTTCTGCACGCCAAATTATTCTTTTTTACTTTGTGCTGATCACTGCTCGTTTATGTCTTTGGGCTTTGCTTTATAAAAAAGCAGCTGATAAGTCGGCTTATAGTTGACACGGTATATAATAGGCGTCGTTACGAAAGGGCGAAAAGTCGAAAATATTGGCTTTTTATGGCTATTTCTTGGTAGGATCGCGGTATCTGTTTGCGGAAGGAGCGAAGACGGCTGCTAAATATATTGAGAGCTGAAAAGAACTTGTTTGGCGGCCTTTTTTAGTCGTTTTAGAATGGCAGGCCTTTGTTATGATCGATTGTACCGTAAAAGTAGAACTGATTCGAGAAAAAGCGAAGCTTCCCAAAAAAGCTTTTCCTACAGATGCAGCTTACGATTTGTTCCTGCCGGAATCTGCTGCAGTGGCACCCGGGCAGACTGTGGCCTTGAAATTGGGAATCCGTTTGGAACTTCCCTCAGGCTGGGAGGCACAAATCAGAGGACGTAGTGGTTTAGCTCTTAAAGGATTAACCGTACATTTCGGCACTATCGATCATTTGTATCGCAAAGAATTGGGCGTAATAGTACACAATACTTCTTCAGAGACGATAAAACTAGCCGAAGGTGACAGAATAGCCCAACTAAAGCTTGAAAAAGTTTGGAATACGGAGCTCGTTTGTGGGACCGTGACAGATACCGAACGCGGTGGTTTCGGATCTACCGGTTTGTAAAAAAAATGTCAAAATTTGTTGCCATAACAATGTTGCTTTCCCAAAGACATTGTTAAACGTTTAAAGGGGTTTGTGAACTGAGCAGCCATGAGCGGAAATTTTTTTTCTTATAGTGATGATGATTTCGATTCCGAGGATGAAGTAGGCTTAATAGATTTAACTTCTGAGCAAGAGAACCAAACTGACAAGCAAAAAGCTATTGAGGAAGAGGAAAGCAAAGCCCCAGGAGGCGAGGAACTATCTGAAGAGGAACTTCCAGCTTTACTTAACGATGCTGATGAAGCGGCCAAAGTTGGCAAATTTGGAGAAGCTGTCATTAAGTATGAGGCTGCTTACAAAGCAAAACCTGTCTCGTACAAAATAGTAAATAATCTGGCTCGCTTATATGCTATACGCGGCAGCCTCAAGAAATTGGTAGCGATATCTTTAAGCTGGATGAAGCAGCTTGAGGAAGACAAAAAGTTTGAATTGGCCCTTGCGGTAGCGCAAGCGGTTATGCGTTTCGACTTAAATTCTTTAGAAGCGCGTTTGGGGGTACTTCGCTGCATCCAAAACAGTGGTGATGAAGAAAAATATATTCAAACGGTTTTAGATTACTCCAACTATTTTGTTGATGTCGGTAATGGTGAACTTTCCGTAAAAGTGCTGCAAGTAGCTTTGGACACTTATCCTTTGCGTGTGGAATTAGCTGTAAAATTAGCCGATATTCATATGCAACTTGGCAATATTCAGGAATGCACCAAACAATGCCAAAATATTGCCGCTTTTTATGAGAACAAAAACGACTATGCTCACGCGGCTAAACTATATCGTCGTTTGCGTATGCTTCTTCCTGAAGACTTAGGTATCGCTTTGCGTTTGGGCGAATTGTACAGCCTTACTGGAGCTTATGAAGATTCTTTGGCTGTTTATCGTTCTTGCATGCATATTGCATACGATAGCCGTGAAGTTCTCATGGGGCTTGCTTCTGCTTCCATGCACATGGATAGATTCTCCGATGCTGGTTTAGCTTTGCGCAAGATTTTATCTGCCACTCCGGATGATTTTGATGCCAGAGAACAGCTGGCCGAGGTTTATGCAAAAACTGATAATCCTTCGGAAGCGGTTACTGAGCTCACAGCGGCAGCCAGGGGCTATATCGGAGCCAAAGAGTATGAAAACGGTGTGCGCGTATTGGAACGATTGCTTGAGCTGGATTCTAATAATGCTTACGCTGTACGTGAACTTTCAAACGTTAAAGATATAATTGCTCAGCGTGAAGCTAGGCTTACCAGAATGTCCGAAATGGCCAAGCAAGCCAAAGAAAGCGAAGCAAGTCAAAATTATTTGTCGAATCTTCCTGTTGCACAAGCTGCTAGTGAGGATGATCTTTACGCTGACGATGGGCCTGTGGGAGGTTTCGATGATGAACTCGGCGCTCCCGAAGGAGATAATTCTAATGATCTAAGTGGTATAGACGACGATTATTTGCCTTTGATGGCATCTTCCATTGCTTTAGAAAATAGTACTACTGAAAGTAATACCACTGCGGCTGCTCCAGATAATACTTCGTTGAATAAAAAGGCCGCTTCAGTAACTAGGGTTTTGGTTGGCAAGGCTGTTCCTGGCAAGTTACAAGTGCCGGTTCCTTTTGTGATGGCTTCTTACCCCGACACTATTGAACTGATGCAAACAATTATTTCCGAGCCGCCGTCTAGAGATGTGCTGCCTTGGGAATATTTAGCTGTGCTTGATGCTGAAGCAGAAGCTGAAGAAATTACCCCACACTTAGAAAAAACACAATCTGTCACAGATGTAAAAAAATTAGATAAAAAGGAAATAAAAGCCGGCCCTGTAGCTTCTGCTTTTGCTTCTTCTAGCAGTTCAATGTTCGGAGAAAGCGTTTTCAGCGCTGCTACTATCCGCTCTGCGCACCATTCTTCCAAGAGACGTCGTGGGCGTAGATCTCGCGTTGAGTCTGATTCTGACGAAGTAAATGAAACTCCGAGAGAAAGAAGCGGAGGTGGCTCCAGCGTGCAAGCCGCTTTAATGGCTCGTTTTAGTAAACGCTAACTTTTTTTCCGCCTATTGATAAAAAAACCGACTTCCTTTGCCTTAAGAAAGTCGGTTTTTTTGTTTGAAAAAGCTTGCATCTCGATGCAAAGCAATTGAGCTATTTTAGTTTATTGATGAATTTTTCTCTTGATCATCTATTAAAGCGGCAATAGGGGTTAAGCCAGCTTGAATCTTATCACCTACTTTAACTAAAGAGCGGTATTGGTCGCAGGGCAGATACACATCAGTGCGTGATCCCATACGAATCAAACCATAACGCTCGCCTTGAGCTAAAAGCTCACCGCGATTGACCCAATTATAAATACGTCTGGCGATCAAGCCTACTCTTTGAGCTACTACAACTGGGCCATGTTCTGTTTCTAAGATCACATAAGTTGAATAGTTATGATTGGCTTTGGGCAAATTCGCGCTGGCATAGCCGCCTTTGACATCAAATTGATCGACTACTTTTCCTGAAACTGGTGAACGGTTGATATGAACGTTAAAAATAGATAAAAACGTAGCAATGCGCAACCATTCGCCTTCGCCTAAGTGGGGATCTTTTACCACTGCTACATCTAAAACCGTACCGTCACAAGCTGAGAGAGCCAGGCGCCGATCCGCTTTTATTGCACGTCTGGGATCACGCAAGAAAGCTGCTACTCCGGCCAACAGAATCATAGGCCAATACCATAAAGTGCAGCCGAATTTTTTCAATCCCCAACTTAAAGCACCTAAGGGTAGAATAAAATGCAAAATATCTTTAGCAATTTTTATTGGGCCCAGAGATAGAGAATCGCGTCCTTCGACCGCGTGAATTTTCAAGGCATCGGCGCATGAACTAGGAGTAAAGCGCAAATGATCAATCCACACCGGAGGCAAATTAGTGACAACGGTCTCTTTATAAACTCTGAAAGAGTTTATATAACTTTCCAAGCAAGTTGGTTTAACTGGTTGGCAAGAATTTTTACGCCAGCAAGAGGTTATAAAGCTACGAATTTTACGCAGCCAAGCCATCTCCAGACAACTTAAAGTGCCACCTTCTACTAAGAGCGAGCGACAGCTTTCCATGCTTTTTTGCAAAATATCATCAGAGAGTAAATCTATAGGATAGCTTAAGACTACGAAATTAAAATAATTAGGCATGTCCAGTTCCCAAAGCAACTTGTTTTCAAAGTGGATTTGGGAATTATGGGCATGGTAAGCGGGCTCATTTTTTAAATTATCTTTTAAAGAAGCAATTTGGGTTGAATTACCGTCGATTATAAAAAGCTCGTCGCCATTATTGAGCGATTTTATTACTTTTATCGCTAAAGCCGGTATTTGGGCTCCTACTAACAAGATGCGCTTAGGCGAATTTAGACGAAAAGTCTCTTGTAGTAAGGCTTGATACAATCTAGGAGAAGTAAGCATGTTTCCCTCAGTGAAGAACTAAAAATCTATTGCTTGGGCGGTAGTCGCTCACCATAAAAGCAATCGTCAAGCAGCGATATGGATATGTCCTAAAGCGCTGCGGCTCTTCTACTTCGTCAGTATAAAGAAAAGTCCCCACATGCTAGTAAAAAGAACTCTATTTTTCCAATTATGCTTTAGCTTTGGCTTTCCCTAAAAGATTGATTATCGCTTCCAAGAGTAGTCCTTGTAAAAACTGCTATTAAAAGTCCTTCGAAAGTGGCTAGGCTTGTAGGAATTGATAAAATAAACGAAGTGCCTTCACCGATTTTTGTCTTTACTCTTACAGAGCCCTTGAGCATTTCGACTTTTTCACGCACTATAGCCATGCCTAAGCCGCGGCCGGACAACTCTGTTACTTGGGAAGAGGTAGATATTCCTGAAGTAAAGATTAAATCTAAAGAATCTGCTTCAGAACCTTCTGAAATCAATCCCTGTTGCTTAGCCGCTGTTAGCACTTTTTCTGTTTGGATACCGCGTCCATCGTCAGAAATGACAAATTCCATCATGCCAGTGCCGAGTGAAGTTACCTTCAAATTAAGATGGCCTTCTTGGCTTTTATGTAGAGAAAGACGCTCTTCGCTGCTTTCCAAACCATGATCTAGGGCGTTGCGCACTAAATGTAGCAAGGGCACTTTTAATACTTCTATAATGCTGCGATCTAGTTCCAAATCGCCGCCTGTAATGGTTATACGCACTTTCTTTGCTAATTGTCTGGTAATGCGTCGAGCGGCTATTTCTAATTCTTCTAGCAAAGGCCTTACTGGAGCTAGACGCGCACGTTTTACTTCGTTAAGTAAAGACTGAAGTTGGGTATTGAACTCATGATAGTCGGTGCCCAAGCTACGGACGTGACGTCGCAATGCTCCCACTATGGAACGCATATCTTTGGCTAAATATTGTAAAAAAGGATCCTCTTCATCTTTATCAACTATGTTGTGTAATAAGCGATTAGCTAAGATTGTGCTGCTATTGGCAATAAAAGCCTGATTAGATACAGTTGGCCTACTACTTGTGGTAGAGGAGGAGGCTAAATCGATATTTAAGGCTGAAGCTGCACTTAAGGCTGATTCTA
>SFMI01000203.1 GCA_004554425.1 Candidatus Saccharimonadota bacterium
TTGATATCCCACGGCACTTCGTGATTTATGCAAATAAAGCCATTTCCATCGCGCAGCCCAGCCGTGTCTTTGAAAAAGCCGTGTCCATCCGTGCCTAAAATATATCAATCATCAATCATCAATCATCATCCTAATCAGAGCCTTTGGCTCTTAATCTGTGCCAATCTGTGTTAATCTGTGGTCTAAAAAACCTATCTGTGGTCTAAAAAAACATCTGTGGCCTGAAAGAGAATCAATCCTCGATGATCTCAGCCTCCTCGATCACCTCTTTCTCGGCCGAAGCCTTATCCGAAGCCTTATCCGCCAAACCCGAAGCATCTTTAGAAGAAGCATCAGTCCAAACATTTATACGAGCTAAAGAAGGATGGGGCACCATCAAAATAGAGGAATCATCATCAAAATCGATACGTACACCATCTAAAAGTTCCAACTTTTCGTCGCGGTAACGTTCCACCAAAAGGCGCATAACTTTAGCTTTTTCCGACCAATTACATTCAACACTGCCGGAGAGAGAATAATGAGGCGGTATAGCTTTGGCTATTTCGGAAAGTTTGCGCTTATCGGAAGCCATCATCTCCAGCATTTGAGCTAAAAGGAACATAGCGTCAAAGCCGGAAGAAAACTTAGGAAAAACAAAAGCACCAGAAGAAGTGCCAGCTAAGGCTATGCGCCCTTCACTTACTACAGCACTATGCATAATGGAGCGGTAATCGGTCTTGGTGCGAATAATTTTACCATGCTGTTGCTGAGCCAATTTTTCCATAATGCCAGGCACACTGATAGGTACAGCAACTAAGGCATCTTTGTTGCGCCTAAAGACCATAAGGGCCACTAAAGCTAGCAAATTGGTACCTTTAATAGCGGTTCCCTCTTCATCTACTAGGTAAATACGTTCAGCGTCAGCATCCATAATAATGCCTAAATTGGCTCCGATAGGCTTAACAATATTGGAAAGCTGACGTAAAGCCTCATCTTTCTTTTCTTGCGCTTCTCTAGCTTTATCGTAATCGACATAAGCATTGATAGATACGGTCTCTACACCCAAACGATTGAGGATAAAAGGCAAAACTTGGCACGCAGTACCGTAAGAGTAGTCAATTACAACCTTAAAATTGGCTTCTTTTATACTCTTCGTATCTAAATGACCGATAAAGCCTTCGATATATTTATCAACACTGGTGTCCATGTAGCTGATAATACCGACTTCATCGACGTCAGTACGACGGAAGTCTTGACGTACGAAGGAATTTTCTACCTTGCGCTGGCGAATTTTGTCAATGTTAATGCCAGATTCGTCAAAGAACTCAATTTCTATCAAACGTGATTCGTCGCGATATACACGAGTATGAATACCACCAACAGCTTTGGTAACACTGACGATGTAGCGGCTGACAGCAGCAGGCAAAAGGCGTAAATCGAGGATATTGACACCGACAGAGCTTAAACCACTGATAATAGCACGGTTGATCAAGCGACTAACAGGGCGAGAATCGCGAGAGACGGTTACAGTAGATCCTTTAGGCAAAGACGTACCAAAAGCAGCTCCCAATTTCATAGCAAATTCAGGAGTGATTTCCAAGTTGCCTAAGCCAGTAATACTGTCACGGCCAAAGAGAGTCTCTGAATTTTTTTTGCCCCAAACTAAATTTTCTGAAATAGTAGAGCCGTCAGGGATATTTTTATCTGGCCAAATCGAAATTTGGTTACGCACGGTAGCTCCGCGGCCGATGAAAACATTTTCACCTATAACAGAGCTATCATTTAAGGTAACACCAGATTTTACGGTGCACTGGCGGCAAATAATCGCTCCTACGCAATTACTCTTGCTGCCGATAAAGACATTGTTAAAAATAATACCACGCTGCAAATTGACATCTTCTTCAATAATGCAGTTATCGCCAATGCAAGTGTAAGAAGATACATAGGTGTGAGCCCCGATACGACAGTTGCGACCGATCATCAAAGGAGCTTCCAAAACAGCTGTCGGATCTATTTTTGTGCCTTCGCCAATCCAAACACCAGGAGTACGCTGAGTACCGACCATTTCCTGAAGCACTTTACCATCAAACATATCACGATGGGCGCTGGCATAGTGGTCGATATCACCAATATCACACCAGTAGCCTCCGGCTACATAACCGTATAAACCTTTTTTCTGCTCTAAAAGTTTGGGGAAAATATCGCGGGAGAAGTCGTAGCTACGTCCCTTTTCCATCAAGTTAAAAATTTCAGGTTCCAGTATGTAAATACCGGTATTTACTTGATCGGAGAAAACTTCACCCCAGGAAGGCTTTTCTAAAAAGCGTTCAATGGCATTATTTTCATTAGTAATAACTACGCCATATTCTAAGGGATTATTGACGCGCATTAGTACTAAAGTAGCGGTAGACCTTTTCTCTTTATGAAAAGCAACCGCTCTCCCTAAGTCTATATCAGTTAGACCGTCACCACTAATAACCAAAAAAGTATCG
>SFMI01000204.1 GCA_004554425.1 Candidatus Saccharimonadota bacterium
TGTTTTAGACGCTATGGATCGCAGCTATTATAGAAGCTGGTATAAAGAGAGCTTACCTCACAGCGGTCGAGGAACTTTGCGTGGGCGCTTAGGAGGAATAGAAGTTAGAGCTAAAACTGGCACTTTAGATCACGATTCTTCTTTAACAGGCTATGTAATTACAGCTGCCGGACAAGAGCTAATATTCTCAGTAATCGTTAACGATGCTCCCATTTGGACAGCTGTAAATACTCAAAATAACATAGTACAAACTTTAAGCGCTTGGGGAACACGTCTATAGTTTAAAAAAAATCAGAAAAAATAGCTAAGTTAAAGAGCAATGTACCTCAAACTTTAGGATAAATGCCGCTAACTTAGCTATTTTTTTAGGTTCTTTACTTAAGCTTGACGCCGCAACTTATCTACAGTTGCTTTATTTAAACTCACCAAATCAGTATGGCCGCCTCTGAAAGCGCTAATTATTTCCGCCATAATAGAAACGGCTATTTCTTCTGGAGTTTCACCACCTAAATCTAAACCAATAGGTGCATGGACTTTAGCTAGCCAAGAAACAGCCACACCGTCAGCAAGCAAGTGCTCCATAATAATTGCAGTACGTCTGCGACTGCCAATCATACCTATATAGCCAAGCTCTTTACCTATTAAACAGCGCAAACATTCCTCATCGTGTTTGTGACCTCTAGTTACCAGCACAACGGCACAATTTTTATCTAAATTGGGATCCAATTCGGCAAAGAACTCATCAAATGGTTTAGAAATAACTTTAACGCCTTCGACAAAAAGACTAGGATCGGCATACAGTGGACGGTCGTCATTGATAGTGACATCAAAACCACACATTTTGCCTATAGCTGCCACCGGGCGCGATACATGCCCAGCTCCAGCAATATAAAGACGTTTGGAAGGTGCAATTTGCTCGGCGAATATTTCTACTTCACGGCCTCCATAAGATATAACTTTGCATAAAGAGCCCTCATTGGCCATAACTTCTTCGGCTAAAGAACATAAAGCGACCGACAATTCTTCACTATCAAGAGAGCTGTCCTCGCTCTGCAATCCGTCTTGACGACTATAAAGCCAATGTTTACCTAAAAGAGGCTTTTCTTGCGAAGTCATTGGAGCTGACGAGCAAGCAGTATGTTTTTGTGTTCCCAAACAGATCAAATTTACTATTGTTTGCCCTTTATCAAGTAAACGCTCCAACAACTCTTCCATAAGTTTTACTTTGGCAAGCTGATCCTTAAAGGTTTCCACCAATACCAATAAACGACCACCGCAAATCATGGCCTCGCCACCATCTTTTTGCAAATCGCCAGTGTGGGCCAAATTTATGTTAATTAAAGCATTGCCCCCCTGGCGAGCTGCAGCTTTGGCCTCTTGCCAAGCCTCAGCCTCTGGACAACCACCGCCAATAGTTCCTACTACCTTACCAGCACTGTCGACCAACATTTTGGCACCAGCTCCACGCGGAGTAGATCCGTAAGCCTTAACTACCGTTACTAAAGAGAAAGGCTCTTGGCTACGTAAATATTGACGCCAACGTCCGTAAAGTACAGTACTCATTGTCAACTCCTTATACTTATCACCCGTTTAATTTTTTCCAAAAACTAAAAAGCCCAGCTTCGGAAAAAAATTGCTACTGAAGCTGAGCCTTTTATTCACTAATAACTTAGAAACGTATTTACCTTAAAAGCAAATCGACCTAGCCCTCAGAAGGACTCTGGTTTTCTTCTGTCTTAGCTTCAGGCTCTAGTTCCAATTTGTCAGCTTGCTCCGGTTGCGAAGTCTGAGCCGCTTCCAAAGGCCACACTTTACACAAATCAGCAGCCAAAAGAGCTCCGTCACCGTGATAATTATCGATCAGAAATTCTGTAATCGAAGCATAATCAGCTCTCACCTTAAAACCAGGCAGCGCCATAGCTTTAATATAGAATTCATCACAAACTTTGCCAGTAAGTAATGCCGATTTGGGAGCGAAATCGTTGGCTTCTTTCAAGTAATTCCAAGCGACCTCTGTCCCTAAAGCTATAAAAACTTTAACAGCCAGGCCAGGATCAATAAAGCGCAAAAAAAGCCAGGCTTTCTGAGCAGAGCTTAAACTCTCAAACTTAGGAGTACCACCACGCTTTTCGTACCAATAAAGCACAGCCATAATGACAATAATCGGCAGTATAGCCAAAGCTACCATACCAGAATTGTCAAATTTTGAAGTTATAGCTAACATTTCCATTATTTTACACCAGGACGCTCTTTGAGTTGCATACGCGGATGTTCAAGATGCTTAGGATTATCGGGATTGACACCTCTGGACATAGCTATATAGAACATCATAAATTGAACTACCGGCAACAGAAGCAATACGCGAGCAATCTCACTAACACCTGATTTGAGTTCCAAAAGATCGTCACAACGAGTCATAAGATCATTGGCTCCATCTTCAGCCAATATTATTCGACGAGCTCTGGT
>SFMI01000205.1 GCA_004554425.1 Candidatus Saccharimonadota bacterium
ATAGAAAATTTTGGCCTTTTTATCGCCTTTTTGCGGCTTCTTGACCAAAATAGTTATAGCAATGGGCGTTCTGCTGCCGGAACCAAAAATCTTACCTCCCTCGCGTCTGGAGAGGTCGCCGCTGGTTCTTTGATTACCCCTCAAATTGAAAACCTTAGGGATCTTTTAGCGCTGCAAATTATAGTAAATGCGGCCTTTTTGTAGGGCCAAATTTTCTTTCTGTGAGGTGCTAAAGATGAGCGCTTATAAAAACTATGGTCAGTGGGTAACTCATTGGCTCGAGCGTAAAGAGCAACTGGTCAAAAAGTCGACATACTCGGCTTACGTTAACATTGTGGTCAATCACTTAATTCCTAAATTCGGCAATTGGCCCCTAAAGCGTTTTACTGAAGAGCGCATTCAAGAATATGCCCTACTCTTATTGCGCCATGGCCGACTCGATGGCAGTGGCGGTTTAAGTGAACGCAGCGCTAGAGATATTATCGTAGTCTTGAAAAATTCATTGCGCGAAGCTATGAAACTAAAGTTGTTGCCTGCTGCGGAATTTAATATTCGCTTTCCTAACCGTCAAGAGCGTTACAAAATAAACGTACTCTCAAAAATTGTCCAGCAGCGCTTAATTCAAGCTATTTACTTAAACCTAAGTAATAAAAGTGCCGGCATTTTGTTAGCTTTATATACCGGCTTGCGTATCGGCGAAGTGTGCGGCCTAAAATGGGGCGATATCGATTTTGAAAATAAATTGCTACACGTGCGCCGCACTTTACAGCGTGTTTATCGCAAAAATATGGATGGCAGCGGCCAATCGCAAATAATTATCTCCGAACCTAAAACGCATAGTTCTAAACGATCAGTGCCGCTATCTTCTTTGTTGATTCCGGTTTTGCGCAGACTGAGCAGCGACAATGCTGACAATTTTTTCCTCAGCGGCACGATTAAAAGCGTGGAAGTACGTACTTTTCGCACTTTCTTTGAAAATTTTCTGCGCAAAAACAATATCGACAAAGTAAATTTTCACGCTTTGCGCCATACTTTTGCCACTCGTTGCATAGAAGCTGGCGGCGATTGTAAAACTGTCAGCGAACTTTTAGGCCATGCAACCGTAAATATGACCTTAAATTTGTACGTTCATCCCCAAATTGAGCAGAAACGCAAGTGCGTAGAATTACTTAGCGATTTCTTCTAAAAAGAAAAGCTCTTCCACCTTTTGAAGCATGAAAGCGGAAGAGCCACTAAAAATTCCCACCGTTTGTAAAGTTTAAAGCTTAGGCAAAGGCTTTAATACAAGTAGCTAAAGTTTTGGCAATTTTCTTAATATCGCGATTGCTAGTATTGATCATTAAATCGTAATTTTCACGCACTCCCCATTTATTACCGCTAATAAATTCGTAATATTTAGCACGATGAGCGTCAATCGATTCTATTTTCTTTTTAATTTCTTTCTCCGTCAATTTCTCGTCAGGATTCTTGCGCATTAAACAACGCATAACTTTACTATCTGAATCAGCATAGACAAAAATGCGGAAAGGCTTTTTATCGCGCAGAATATAGTCGGCGCCACGGCCTACAATTACACAATCTGACTTCTGAGCCAATTCGGCCAACAATTTGTGTTGTTCAGCATAGACTGAAAGATTTTGCTGCATAACAGGGTCTACTACTGGATAGAAGCTGCGTCCGATACTAATAGGAAGAAGAGCGGCAGGAGACGACTCGGTAAGGTGTTGCACGTAATCCTCGGTTAGAGCTGTCCTTTTTGCTATTTCAGAAACAATTTGGCGATCGTAATAAGCTATGCCTAAATTCTGAGCCAAGCGGCGTCCCAATTCGCGACCTCCGCTGCCGAATTCACGTCCAATAGTAATAATTCTGCCCATATAGTGCTCCTTCCCAGTCTGCTCCCTGACGCTGCTGGTGCGATAAATGCAAACCACCAAACGCAGCCATAAAAAAAGAGACCCTAAGAGTATATTACTCTATGAGTCTCTTTTCTTCAAAGCTAGCAGATATACTGCTAACAGTACAAGCAGCAGGCTAGTGAGTAAGAGGCACGCCAGCCCACAGACGCATAATATCTACATAAGTTACCAAAATTACCAAGCCCAACAATAAGTAAAGGCCGATTTGGTGTATCCAAGCTTCTTTGGCTGGATCGATCTCTTTGCCGCGAATACCGCCAATAAGCAATACTAAACAGCGAGCACCATCTAAAGCCGGGAAAGGTATGACGTTAAAAGCACCTACGGCTGCATTGATTAGAGCTACAATATAGAGGAATTTACCCAAGCCATCATTGGAAAGCTCGAAAATCATTTGCATAATACCCAGAGGGCCAGACATTGAAGACTTAACCAATTCAGGGCTGAGCACCTTATCAACCATTTGCTTGACGATAATTACCGGAGCAATAATCAAACGACCAATAAGTACAAACGAT
>SFMI01000048.1 GCA_004554425.1 Candidatus Saccharimonadota bacterium
AAATGTTTACTGCTTAGTAATGCGCCTTACCAAACAGGGAAAAAATGGATTTAAGCTTACAGAAAATCAAATAAAGGTGGCGGCTCAAGAATTAAAGTTAGAAACAATTACTTTGCGTCGAGCTTTAAAAGTTCTGGAGCAGCTGAACTTGCTCAAGTTGGATAGCCAGGAAAAGGGCTTGTTAGTGGGCCATTTCCTTAAGCCGGAGTCCTCTGAAAAGTTGGATTTGCAAAGTTCAGCTCTCTATCGCAGTGCTTCCGAGTTGCTAGATTCTTTCAGTCAAGTACAGCGCCATCTGTCTGGTTTGGCTCTGGAGGATGATTTCCTAGCGTAATAAAATTGCACTAGGTTTGTATATAGTGCGATATTTTGAAAGGAGAGTTCCTATGAAAAAAAATAAAATAATCGGTATTATTTTTCTTCTTTCCGTATTTTTTATAGGTATTTGTGCCGAAATGGCTGCTGCCGAGCCTTGGGGGCCGCCGCCTCCAGGAAGACGCCACCACAGAAGAGAGCCTAGGTGTGAAGTTAAAGTACAAAATGACGCCGATTTTCCTATTTATATAATGTTGGACGGGCGCAATCAGGGCTCTGTATGGAAAAACAGCTCCGAAACTTTCAAAATTGAAAAATGGGGCTCTATAAAGGTTGAAGCCGAAATTCATAATGAAACGGCTAAAAAATGGGTAGAGCTGCGTCCTGACGATCAAAAGGCGGAAGTTACTTTCAAAAACGATGATTTCCCAGCTATCGATCCCAAAACGGTCAAATATTAAATAGTTTGGGATAGGGCCGAATTTGTATTTTTAGCCAAAAACGGCCCGACTTTAGTTAGAGAGGAATATTACCGTGTTTTTTAGCCGGATGGCTAATATCTTTGGTGCTTAAAGCTTGCAAAGCACTGCGCAATTTAGTGCGTGACTCTTTAGGATGAATCACTTCGGTAATGAAACCTTTGGAAGCAGCCTCGTAAGGGTTGAGGAAACGCTCTTCGTATTCAGCTATGCATTTAGCTTTTTCTGCCAGAGGATCTTCGGCCGCTTTAATACGTTTTTTGAAGGCGATATTGACAGCGCCTTCAGCACCCATTACGGCAATTTCGGCAATAGGCCAAGCGTAAACATAGTCGGCGCCCATATTCTTAGAGTTCATGGCAATATAAGCTCCACCGTAAGCTTTGCGCATAATCAGTGTGATCTTAGGCACTGTAGCTTCGGAGTAGGCGTAAAGCATCTTGGCGCCGTGGCGAATAATACCGTTGTGCTCTTGCTGAGTGCCGGGCAAGAAAGCGGGTACGTCAACTAAGGTAACTAACGGAATATTAAAGCAATCGCAGAAGCGGATAAAGCGGGCAGCTTTATCGGAAGCGTGATAGTCTAAAGAACCAGCCATACAATTGGCTTGGTTGGCCACTACGCCTACGACGTCTCCTCCTAAACGGCTGAAACCGACTACGATGTTGGCAGCAAATTCTTTTTGCACTTCCATAAAGCTGCCAGCGTCGAAAATAATATCGATTACTTCTTTGACATCGTATGATTTTTTGCTGTTGTCGGGGACGATGCTAGTTAAAGTGTGACACCTATCAGCAGTTTCGATATCTTTATTATGTTTGAATAAATTGGAAATACTTCCAAAGAAGGAAGCTTGCTTGGGAGTGTTGCTAGGTAAAGAAGCTACATAAGATTGAGGCAAGTAGCTGAGCAATTGACGCACGCCCATCAAGCATTCGTATTCTGAATCGTAAGTAAAGTGGGAAACGCCGCTCTTATGAGCATGTATGTCGGCTCCACCTAATTGCTCCACAGACACTTCTTCGCCAATTACCGTCTTTACGACGTTGGGGCCTGTGATAAACATCTTGGAGACGCCACGTACCATAAAGATAAAGTCGCAAATAGCCGGAGCGTAGCAAGCGCCGCCAGAGCACGGCCCCAAAATTAGAGCAATTTGAGGAATGACGCCGGAAGCCAGGGTATGACGTTGGAACATGCCAGCATATCCGCTTAATGAGCAAATACCTTCTTCAATACGAGCGCCGCCGCTGTCATTTATGCAAATGATAGGAGCTTTAGCTTCCATAGCCATGTCTTGGAGCCGACAGATCTTCATTGAATGATATTCACCTAAAGTTCCGCCAATAACGGTAAAGTCTTCGCTGTAAACAAAAACTAAACGACCGCCAATTTCACCATAACCGGTAATTACACCATCACCCAGGGCACGTCTTTTGTCTAAATCAAAATCGTCAATGCGCGATTCTACAAAGTTGTCTGTCTCTACAAACGTACCCGGATCGAGTAATTTTTCCAAGCGTTCGCGGGCAGTCAGTTTACCGGACTGGTGCTGTTTGTCGATTCTCTCCTGGCCGCCGCCCAGTAGAGCTTTGGCTCTCTTGGCTTCTAGCCTTTCGATGGCTTCATTCCAATTCATATTAAAGTAGTCACACCTCTTAAAATATCGATAAATACTTATCAGAAATCGGCCAAGCACTTTCCTCTGCTTGGGGGAAATCCTCTTTTGGGCAGATTTTTTAGCTTGAGATTCGATAGCTTAAATTTCGATTAGAAAAATCTGGATACGGTTACATTTTGGCCGATTTGAGCGCTGGCAGAAATATCCAGACGGAATCCCTCTTCGGGAAGCGGCTCTTGGGTTGTCCAATTTACTTTTATCTCTCCTTGTGGAGGAATGGCTTGGCTATAGATCGTTTCACCTTCGGGGGCGGCGGCGTTGCTGCGATAGTTGTGCAATTTGTCTGACCAAACCCACCATTTTATCGATAAGGGGCCTCCGCAATAAAATGGATGAGTGCCGATATTTTTTAAAATAATAAAACCGTTTTGTGCAGAAGAAGCCACTATTTCTTTTACGCGCAAATGCTCGTCAATATTTTCCGAGACTAGATAGTCGGCTTTTGTTTGACCTTTTAGCCTTTGCCAAGACCGTCCATCTTGGCTATAAGACCAAGAAAGTTGATAATGGCCTTCATTTATGGGAGGGCAAAGCATGATCTTGCTGCTTTGTCCTTCTATCCAAAATGTCAGAGGTAAGTTGGCCAGACGATTTTGCTCCTGAGGCTCAGCTTTAGACTCAAAATAAGCTCGCAACCAGCCTTTTAAGGGGCGAGATGATTGCAAACGGACTGGATAAGCTTGACCATACATCCAGGCAGAGGCTTTGGGTAAACCGATTATTTTTATCTCTGTATTGTGCTCGACAGCTTTGGGACAATCAATTTCTTCAGCTGAAGGCAAAGAATTATCTAACTTGTAAAGCCAATATTTGCGTTTGTTACCGAAAGTACGTACCAAAGTTGCCGTCGGTTTGCTGGAAATATTAGCAGTGCTGCAAGAAAAATTGCTCAATTCTTCTTTCGGTAACTCTTTTTCGCTTACTAACCAGTCTGCTCCCAAACCTGATATTAAAGGCAATGAATGTTGATTTTGAAAAACCACTGTGCTGCTGTTGGGTAGGTAAGGGGCCGTGCCCATAGGTTGCCAGTGTGGTGGCAAAGCATGCTCGCAAGACAAAGTGCCAGATAAGCCGTTGATAACTGCGCATTTTAAAAATTGCTCTGGTGTATGAGCATGTTCGCGCCAGACTACGTTTTTGGTGCTGGGCTGCTTCCAAAGCCAAAGCGCCAAGTCTAAATCGCGCTGGTTCAGTTGCAATTCCTTACAGTTCAAAAGCCAACGATAAGTGTTGGGATACCAAGGCCATAATACTTTAGCGGCTGCTTGCGGCGACTTTTGGGCTTCGATTATTACGTTGTTTAGTAGCCTCTGGGCTCCTACAAAATTGGCAACAATGAAAATGAACAAGGCGGAATAAGCCATTCGACGCCAGCCTAAGCTCTTTAACATAGTAGCGTGGTCTATTAGATCGCTAATTGCCAAAGCCATAAGTCCGGCAAAGCCAACTCCAGCAGCGAACTCCCAGCGAAAATATTCCGCCTCCTGAATTGGGCCAAAATCGATCAAAGCTGGTGTAAAATACGCAATTAAGCCCAAAAGTCCGAACATATAGCCGCAAATGCTGCGTCGCTTTATGGCCCAGGCTAAAGTGAAAGGCGCCAACCAAGTGGGCAACCAGTGTAAGATCAGCACCTTTGTACTAAATATCGAGCTGTAGCCTCCGTCGTCTAGTAAAGGCTTATAATGACGGAATAAGGCTGTATTTAAAGCGCTAGAAAGGCGTTGGTAGGGGTCAGCTCCTAAGCGAATGGCTAGTAAGTGGCGTTTGGGAAAAGATATGGAGGCATAAGCGGAAGTTGGCGCCTCTGAGACTCCGTTTTGGTAAGGAATTGCCATTATTCGGTGAGCGCTTTGTCTAGCCAAGAAGCCCAACACGCCGCCGCCGCAAACGCTAATTAGAAGGCTGCCCAAAATGCTCAGGGCCGTTATGCTCAACAAAGTTTTGGCAATAGAAGTGCGGCGGCGGCACACTATTAGTGAACCGGCGGCAAAGCAAGCCAAAACTAAAGCTAGATAACTTTCACAAATAAAGCCATAAAGGCCGGCTAACACAGTGGTCAAGATTATTTTGGGCCAGTGCAAGGGCCAATGCTCTCTGGCTTTGTAAATTATATCTACAAAAAGGCCCAAAAGTAGGCCCAAAATGGTGAAAACCAATAAATCGCCATTATCGAAGGCATCCATAAGCCCGGCTTTGCCGCCTACATTGACACAGAAAAAGAGGAAGAAGGCACCCCAGGCTCCAGCTCTGGCGCTGTGCGAAATTTTTCTAATTGCTAAAGCCCACAGCATAATAGAGCTAATTAAAAGAAAAATTTCGCAAATCCAAGTAGCCCGAATAGTATCTTGGCCAACTGCGCCAGCCAAAGTGGCAACTAAAAGTTGCTTGGAAAAGTGGCCGTTCAGGCTAATCCAGGGGAAAAAAGGATGCATAACCGGTAGGCCGCTTTTAATAAGTGAGCGAGAAATAGGATAAAGCGACCAAAAGTCGGGCGCAAAGGTTAGGAGCTGAACGGCGTGTACGTAAAAAAGGGTAGCACCAACTGTGACCAAGAGTAGCAATTTCTGCCCTTTGGTAAAAGGTGGAGGCGTCGTCCCTTGCACTTGGGGAACTTTAACTGCTAGCCATACTATAGCAAACAAAATAACGCAGCTTAGTAAACACCCCCACAAAGGTAGCCAAGGCGCCAATAAGGTAGTTATGCCTATAAGAGTGATCAAACCTATAGGCAAAGCCATTGCTTTAGCCAGACTGTTATCGTATATTTCCAGGCCGGCTGTAGCTATTTTGTATCCGCCTCCGGCCAAAACTAGGAGGACGATAATAAGCAATATGTCCAGCATTTTTACATTCGATTATATCTTTCGGCGCCTTTATCGATAGTAGGAGCGGCCGTAGGAAAAGCTACCAATGCAGAATTACCGCTGCGCTTTATAGTTAGTTGTTATAAAGGTCGGCTTCAATAATTTCGCAGAGAATGTGGCCTATGGTAATGTGGCTTTCCTGGATACGGCAAGTGCGTTGGGCCGGCACTACTATAGCCACGTCACTAATATCTTTTAAGGCGCCACCATCTTTGCCTGTCAGCCCTATAACCAAGCCGCCCTTTTGCTTGGCGCATTCGGCAGCTAAATTGATACATTTAGAATTGCCTGAAGTTGAAATGGCAACCAGTACATCGCCTGGACGCATTAAAGCATTAACCTGGCGTGAAAAGACTGTATCATAGCCAAAATCGTTGGCCAAGGCTGTTAGACATGAAGTGTCGGTTGTCAAAGCTATAGCTGGCAACTGATTATCATGCTCGAAGCGTCCCACCAATTCGGTGGCGATATGCTGAGCATCGGCTGCGCTGCCGCCATTACCAGCTAAAAATACGCAATGACCTTCACGCAAACATTTTACCAACATCAGACCAGCTTGATTTATCGCTTCTGTATTTTGAATCAGCCTGAGTTTGGCATCGATAGATTCCTGCAAGGAAGTCTGGATAAGCTTATTCCAATTTGTACTCATTGAATTTTGGTTTCCTCTTGCAATATAAAGCCTCTGCTGACTAATAATGAGCGGCTTTTTGATAATTACCGTTGCTTCCGAAGTGCTAGGTAATTTGAATAATGTATTTTTTGTTTACAACGCGGCGCCGAGAAATTTTCCTTTTGGTAGGGTAAAAGTCCTGGCTAATTAAGCTTGAGTACACTAAAGGTTATCCCAAGCAATTTTGCTGAGATGACCTATAGCCTGAGAAGCTCTACTATTTTGGCCGCAGCCTACATTTTTAACAAAAACGGTAATAGCCAAAGGATTGCCGCGTTTGCTGATAATAATGCCACTATCGTTGACCACTCCGCTTATAGTGCCAGTTTTGTGGTAAGTTTTGGTACCTTTAGGCAAGTAGCGGGGAATGCGTGAATTGTATTCCTGAGCAGCTAAAATGGAAAGCGCGTAATCTGTCCAATCGGGAGCCAAAATTTCCTGACGCCACAATTTGGCTAACAACATAGAAAAATCGTCTGGGGAGCTTTGGTTATCTACAGTTTCGGCTACATGTCTTTGCTGAGTAAAAGTATATTTGGCTCCGGAGCGATCTTCTAAAGCTTGGAATTGGCTTTTACTTAAATTCTTATTGTCTTCCTCAACTTCTTTGGCTAAAGCCAAGCGCTGTCTGGGAGTAAGTTGCTTCCAAGTGCGAGCAATTTCATCTGGATTGTCGCTTTTTATTAAGCTGCCTTTTCCCAAGCAAATTAACCAAGCTTGGCGATTGCTCATGAATATGTAGTTATCATTGAGATTTAAATCGCGCATTAAGCGATGGATATTACCTGCACCTATTAAATGGACGATCATATCTGTAGCCGTATTGTCAGAGATAGTGATCATCAAAGTGAGCGCTTTATCCAAAGTAATCTTACTATTTACGGGAGCATCTATAAGATCACCGCTGCCTATACAAAAGTCTTCTTTTTTTATAGTAAGTTGTTTGTCGACATTAAAAGGGAGTACGTTATCTTGCAATTGCAAACAGGTTTCGATTAAAACTGGCACTTTAAAAACACTGGCCAGCGGATATTGTTTGGTTCCTTGGTTGGAAAGTTTAGCTGAAGTGGGAATGTGAATAATCGAATAACCGATATCTAAATCGGGATAAGCTTTTACCTGAGCTTGCAACAATTCTTGCACTTTACTTACTCGTTCGGGAGTAACTGGACTCAAAGCTGCAGCCAGAGTTTCCGCCGATTTAGGAGCGGAAGTATGGTGCGCACCAATAGAAACGGGGGAGCCGGCATAAGCTTGGCAAGAGAAGCTAGCTAGGCAAGAAGTCAAAATACAACAGAAAAATAGTAATTTACATTTATTCATGGCTATTTAAGTTTTTTACTGAAATTAACTCTGAGGTCTTCTACCCAATTGAAAAAAAATCCCTGCTTGGATATTTCAAGGGATGGAATTGTTTAGTTTGATCTCTTGTAAAATCGTTGCGTTTGTTGTATCCTATCAGACGGCATAGTGCCCTTTTTAGTCTTTGTTAAGGTTCCGGCACTCCTTAGCCAGCGATAGTGTTCCCTCTTCTGAAAGGGAGCGCCGGTGGTGCGCCTTGGTAAAAAGAAAATATTTTTTCATTTGCCTGCAGTTTGATAGAGGCAAGCCGGAGTAATTCCGACTTTGTTTTTCTGCTCTTTCGCAGTGTAGCTCGCTTCCCAGTCTTGAGCTTCTCGAAAAGGCAGAACGTCGAATTTGACAGCTTGTTTGGTTCTGTGATAGACTCTCCTCTCACTTAACCTGGATCTGCGGGTTGCCTAGTGCCTTTCGCGCTGGGTTAAAATTTAGGAGGTTACTTCAGTGTACGCCGTGGTAGAAACAGGGGGCAAACAGTACCGTGTTGCTCCTGGACAGAAAGTTCGTGTAGATCGCTTAGAGGGCGAGCTTGGTTCCGAAGTTACTTTGGATCGCGTCCTTGTCGTAGTTGACGACAATCATAATTTAACTGCCGGTAATCCTACTGTTGCCGGTGCCGTTGTGTCCGCTCGTATCGTTGAGCAGCATAGAGAGCGCAAAGTGTTGGTCTTCAAGTATGCGAAACGCAAGCGCCGTCGTGTGAAGACCGGATCCCGCCATTATTACACCACTTTGCATATTGGTGAGATTAGGAACTAACCTCTGTTGATCCGGGTTAGTATGCAGACCGATGCCCGCGGTCGGATAAAAGTTTTCGCCTGTCTTGGACATGCAGGACTTACCGTAGAATACGGAGGCGAAGATCTTTTGTGCGCGGGTGTTTCTGCTCTATGCGGTGCCCTAGCCATTGGCCTTGAGCGAGTGGTTAGGGCTTCTGTTTTTCTGCGGGAAAGTCGTGGTCTCTTCTATATCAGACTCGAGCCTATGAGTTCTGAAGTGGAAGAAAAGGCCCAAGTGCTTTTGTGTACTACTGTGGAAGCTTTGCGGGAGCTGGCCCACTACAACGAAGGCTTTTTGTCTGTGCAAACATTTGCTCAGGGAGAATCTTTCCCTACAGCTGAAGAATTTATGGCTGAAGCTGAAGCAGAAAATGAGCTTAGCGACCAATACATGTCAGAAGTCGAAGACTGAGAATAACTTATTCTTTAGTATATGTCGTTTTTTTAGTCCAATTGGAGTGGCTGTTTCACCTTGTGTACGATAAAGTGGGGCTGCCGTTCTTAAAGGAATTGCTTTGTCGGTCAGTGAAGTGGCCCGCGAGCTTGGTTCGCTTAGTTTTCAAACTTTAACGGACAGAAGGAGGAGAGACATGACTGAATTCATAGAAAGAATGAGCTTAGACGACCTCGATTTTGGAGACGAGCGCCGTCCTGGTGAGGATACTCCTTTTACTCCCGCTAAGCTTATAGGTGTGGCTTGTTTGGGTGCTGCCGTGGCTTTGTCCGGGTACTATATTTACTCTTCCTTGGGTAGTGAAGATAAGGCCCGTTTACGTGACGGTGTGCTTGGCTTCGTTTCCGAGCAAGTAAAGCCGCTCATACCTCCGCGTAGTTAGGAAGCTTTTCAGGGGGGACAATGTGTGTCGACGTACTATCGTGACACCCAAAAGGGGAGGAGATTGCTTTCTTTCCCACATAGTAACTGAGCTTAGGTAAGTCAGCCTCAAGAATTTGATCCAGGTTTTACTGCGGTCAGGTTCTTGTTCTTTTTCGGCCTTTTTTTGCGCTGTTTTATCATTTTTTTGTCGAAATGGAAGGGTCGACTTTTTTTAGGAAGGGCGTGCGCTTTTTTGACCAGGATCAACTTGTTTATCATAGCCATATTGGTAATAGCGGCTGATTTTTATACTAAGTATCTAGTTTATACTCGTATGGCTCTTCACGAAACTATTGAACTGCCTGTAAAGTTTATTCAATTAACCTATGTGCAAAATTTTGGCGGCGCTTTCGGAATTTTTCAGCATCAAAAGTTGTTTTTTATAGCTGCTGCATTTGTGTCCGTCACTTGTGTACTTTACTTTTTTGAAGACATAAAAGAACTTGGCAAACTCAGCTTTTTATCTGCCTCACTTATTTTTGGTGGCGCTATAGGCAATCTTATCGATCGTATTCGCTTTGGATATGTAGTTGATTTTTTGGATTTGCGCTGGTGGCCGGTATTTAATGTTGCTGACGTTGCTTTGACTATTGGAGTAGCTTTACTCTTCATAGAAGTGATCAGATTCGGACAAAAAGCTCCAGATAAAGTTGAAGCTGAAGTCGCTCAAATAGACAAGGTAGAAGAGCAAATTTCTGCTGAAGAAGCAGAGGAGGAAAGAGCTACTGCTGTCCAGGAGTCTGCTACTTCGGAAGATATTACCGAAGCTATAGAGAGCAAATTACCGCCCTCTCAAATTTAGTTTTTTAGCAATTTAGCCATCGGCTTCGGAGGTTTCTAAGTGCATCCCATTCTTTTTCAAATAGGAAATTTCCCTATTTATACTTACGGTATGATTTTGGCTGTGGCTATCTCTAGTGGCCTTTATTTTGCCGGCTACTTAGCCTCCAAACGTGGCTGGGACTTTTTAGATATTGCCGATATTGGTTTATGGGCAGTAATAATTGGCCTTATAGGAGCTAGGCTAGGCTATGTTATTCAGCGTCCCGAAACTTTTGCCAATAATTGGTGGGGCGTTTTTAATTTCCGTACTGGCGGTATTACTATTATTGGCGCCATTATTTTTGGCAATTTGGCTTTAGCTTTGCTCTGCCGTCGTTATAAACTTTTGCCATGGTTTTGCGTAGATATATACACAGCGCCGTTACTTTGGGGAATGGCTTTAGGACGCTTAGGTTGTATAGCCCAGGGGTGTTGTGCTGGTAAAGTTTGCTCCGAAGGATTACTTTGGGCTATCCATTATCCCGCCAACAGCATGTTGGGAGCTTTGCCCCGCCATCCTTCGCAAATTTATGAGCTTGTGCTTGATTTACTTCTTATGGCTTTTTGCTTATGGTTCTTTGAGAAGAAAGCTAAGTTTCAAGGTCAAACTTTCTGGGTAGGCGTGAGCGGCTATGCTTTAATACGTTTTTGCACCGAATTTTTCCGTGATAGCAAAAGTTTAGGCTGTTTCTCTTTAGCTCAGTGGTTCTGTTTAGCTATGTTCGTAATAGCTTTATTGGGCGTTGGTGGGGTATTCGGTAAAACGGCTATGGCCGTGCCGCCTACTAAAGCTGAGGGAAAAGACGAAGAAGCGCTTGTAACTAAGGAAAGCGACAAGTAAGTCTATAGCTTGGCACAGAAAAAAAATAAACCGCTCCGCAAGGGACGGTTTATTTTTTTCTAGAGAACATTGCCTTAATTGGCGTCCCCGGTGCGATTTGAACGCACGGCCCCTCGCTTAGGAGGCGAGTGCTCTATCCCCTGAGCTACGGAGACATATTACCTGCAACATTTTATTATTGATAGCTGCTAAAGTCAAGGGAAGGCCATCTGTATCAATTGGTTAAAAGCCTATAGAACTTCTAAGTAATTGAGCCAGGGACAGGCGCGTTAGTTTAGAAAGCAAAACTTTTCTGGTTCAAGTAGGTTAAAAATTGAGATGAGGTTTTGGTTTTGGGCAATTATTGGGGCGTACTGCCTTTACCTAAAATAAGTTGGCAGAGCTTATTGGTGTTGGTTCTAATTTTAATCTTTGCCGGAATCTTGCGTGGCTGGCGTTTAGGCTATCCCGAATCGCAATATTTCGATGAATGTTATTATGCGCCGGGCGCTCTAAGCTATATAAATGGCACCGTCGATGAAAACTCAGTTCATCCACCTTTGGGTAAATTACAAATTGCCGATTTTATCCTTTTGGGGCGTTTGCTGAACAATTGTGGCTTCCATTTTAGCGAATACACGCTATGGCGTTTAGCTTCTTTTGCTTTTGGAGAGGGTACCGTCTTACTTACTTTCTTGCTGGGTTGGCGTTTGAGTAGAGGTTCAGCTTCTTTAGCCAACTTGGCGTCATTCTTAGTCTCTATCGATTTTATGAGCATAGTTTTGGCTCGCATATGTATGCTAGATATGGTCTTGGCTTTCTGGATGCTGGTTGGCGTTTGGTGCAGTTGGATGTATATTGAAGCCAAAATTTTGCAATCTCCGCGAGCTTTTAGTTGGGCTGTCCTATGCTCTATAGCTTTTGGTATAGCCACTTCTTGTAAGTGGAATGGCCTTTTTGGCGCTTTTATCGCCTTTTGGCTTATGCTTTTGTTACCCAATTTGATAACGAAAGCTTCTTTACAAGTTGAAACTGGTGCAGAAGAAACAAGCTCAGACAAGGTGCCAGAAAAAGACCAACTTACTTTTGCTAATTACTTAAGAAGCTGTTTTAAAGGCGCTGGCAAAAAGTTATTTAAGCAAGGCTCGATTTTGGCTTTACTTTTCGCCTTGTCAATTGCCTCTATCTATAGCCTTTCCTATTTGCCCCAATTTATGCGCGAAGGCTTTAGTTCTCAAACGGTAAGCCATATTGTCGAAGCTCATACCGTAATGGTCAAGTTTCGCTATAATGCCAAGCAATTTACTCATCACTATTGCTCACAATTTTGGGCTTGGCCTACGGTTATCCGTCCCGTATGGTTCAAATTTGATAGCGGCGCCAATTTAGCTTTGGGCATCGTTTGTTTTGGCTCTATCTTTTTTTGGTGGCCTGGTTTTACTTTTGTGTTAGAGTTTATTTACTTTGGCTTAAAGGATCGCCGTTGGATTTGGCTATTTTTAGGCTTAAGTTGGTGCATACCTTGGATATTTTGGGCCATTTCTACTACCGGTGGTTTTATATATTATATGTTGCCTGGCATACCGCTTATGGCTATTGTTATGGCTTGGGTTATTATGGATTGGCATAAAGAGGGCTGGAATATAGCTATCGGCATCTATTTGGCTATTTTGGGAGCGGCTCTAGTTTGCTATTATCCTTTCTTGGCTTATTTGCCAATGCAAAGATCTCTCTTTGCCACTCTATTCCCTGTAATATTTACTCAATGGCGTTAATAATGGACAGTTTATATTTGGATGATTATGACAATTTAAATGGAGATGATAGGTGCGATCCGCAAGAAAATGGATCTAAACATTTTTTTACGGTAGATACACGGTATAAAGGTGTACGTTTAGATAGCGTTTTGTCCGAACTTATGGATTTATCCAGAGCTCAAGTTCAGAAGTGGATTAAG
>SFMI01000206.1 GCA_004554425.1 Candidatus Saccharimonadota bacterium
AAATTAACAAAAGTTTCATCGCTACTTAAAATGGAATAGAGCTTCCCCTGGTCCATTTTCAAAATAGGAGCCAGCCAAGTACTAACTAAGGCAGGATCTTTTATTTGATAGGGATGGCTATTGATAGAGCGACGATCACTGCTGGTAGCTAAGGCCTGATGATTGCGGTCAAGAATATCACCTCTAAGACCACGCTTGACCCCCACAACTTGTTTTAGATAGCTTTGCTTCTTTCGCGCTTCATATTTATAAAAGCTGTCATTAAAACACTGAAGCCAGAGTTGCCTGAGCATAACTATGCCCAGAAACACCAGCAGCAGTACAAAAACTAATATAGCTCTTTGTTTAAAGGTTTCTTTCCAGAGTTTGTCCATACTTTAAACTTTTTTGCCCATTAACAAAGGTTCGAATGGATAGAACCAGACCACCTTGAACTTATATAACACTTTACCGATGAACGAGGTATAAATCTAAAATTTTATGTTCAAACGACTGCCTTAAGCTCTTTGCCTCAACCTGGGATACCACAAAAAAATATCCGCGCAGAAACCTGCGCAGATCTCAATCTTAAATTCTAAAGCAGCGCCACCTGAAAACACTTTATATATGCTTCAAAAGAATAACGTAGGCTTTACGCTTTGCTTATGGCTTATAATCAGCAGAGTTCGTCGAAGGCACGTAAGCGACGTTTACTTTGCCATTATCAGCAACAGATACGCGCACTACTTGCACACCGTCGGCGGAGGGGTATTCCATACCTAATTTGAGAGCTTGCTCAGAGATTCTCTTCAAAGAAGACAACTGTTCGACTTGCAAGTCGGCCTCAACCTTTTGTTTCTCTAGGCTGGACAGCTTACACTGAGCTCTATTCAGTTCGTATTGCACTTCCACTATGCCGGCATATTGCAAAGTAACCAAGAATAAAAACGATAGCAATACGGCCGCAACACAAAAGCACCATACTTTAGGAACGGTAGCTAGCTTAGGAATTTCAGCCTTAGCCTGAGCCGAAATAGTGCTCAAGCCCTCCGTTGAACGCACTGCCCGCCTCCGAATTTGTCTAGTCCATTCAGGCAACCTGCCTACACTGATAGCAGGACGCACACTAAACTGAGACATTTGTTTTCCTCCACCACAGAAAAACTTGCGTAAAATAACTAATTTTTTTACCTAAAAGGCAACCTCTAAAGGTAGAGACAACCTTTCATTGCAAACGCTCGGCTACACGCAACTTAGCCGAACGAGAGCGCGGATTTAATTTTAATTCTTCATCGCTTGGAGCCACTGGGCGCTTTGTGATTTCTTTGAGAGTAGCCTTAGCTCCACAAGTACAAATAGGAGCCAGAGGGGGACAGGTGCAGTGTCCCAAGCATTGTTTTATAGCCGTCTTGATAATACGATCTTCTAAAGAGTGATAGCTGATCACAGCGATACGCCCACCCGCATCAAGCAGCCCGATAGCAGCATGTACGCCTTCTTCTAAAACAGTCAGTTCGTCATTTACCGCAATGCGCAAAGCTTGAAAAGTTCGAGTGGCCGGATGTATAGCTTTGCCTTTACCGTGTGAGGAAGCTCTGGGAGCGGGGACAACATGAGAGATAAGGTTGGCTAACTCGAAGGTAGTAGCTATAGGCTTTAATTCTCGCTCAGCAACGATAGCTCGAGCTATCCTCCCGGCGAAGCGTTCTTCTCCATAATCGCTTATTATTCGATATAAGTCTTCGTAGGACGCACTATTGACCAAATCGGCAGCACTGGCCACTTCTTCAGAATCAGACATCCTCATATCTAAGTTTCCGTCGTATCTAAAGGAAAAGCCACGCCAAGGTGCATCGAGTTGGTGAGAAGATACCCCCAAATCCATAAGAATACCGTTAACTCTAAAAATTCCATCCTGGGCAAGTAGTTCCTTCATGTTAGAGAAATTGCCACGCAAAATCTTGAAAGAAACTCTCTTGCCAGCTTCTCCTTGCAAAACTCCACTAGCATCTATAGCTTTCGTAGCTTCGGCTATAGCCTCAGGATCTTGATCTATAGAAAATAAACTACCGCCACCGCACTCGCGCAACTTTTGTAAGATAGCCAAAGTATGGCCGCCGCCTCCTAAAGTCGCATCCAAATATATACCGCCGCGCTCAATTTTCAGAAAATCCAGAACTTCATGTAGAAGAACGGGAACATGATATTCGCTCATTTGATTTTATGCCGAAAGCAAAACCCTTATATTTTTTTCAACTTACTGTTAATATTTTTTACAGACGAAAAAGAAGAAGCGGATTTTAAAGCAAATTTTATAGTTGTATATCTAGCTATACCAGAAAACTCTGCCAAAGCCTTATCTGTACTTACTCGCTGCCAATCGTTTAGGCTAAGCTGAGCTCTTAGAGGATA
>SFMI01000207.1 GCA_004554425.1 Candidatus Saccharimonadota bacterium
TGAAGCTTTCTATGGTGTTCCATCGGAAATTGAGAAAAAAGCTATAAGCTATCTCGATAGCAATTTAGCTAAGCTCTATCAAGAATGGAAAGCTTTCCAAGCTAGTCGCGCTCAATATTTAGTTAAGTAGCGCTGCCAATAAAAATAGGCCAACTCGTTTCCCCACTGGAGTTGGCCTATTTTCAACTTAGAATTTTAGGCAATTAGTGCTTTATGACACGACCTTCACGGATAGGGTGAGCCTGGGGAGTTTCAGCAGCGTAGCCTAAAATGCAATGGCCAATACCTTCGTAATTATCCGGTACTCCCAATTTGCGGAAAATAGCGCGACCTTCTTAACATTCCGACTCTTCTTTGGCACGGTTGATCCAGCAACTGCCTAATCCCAAAGCGTGAGCGGCAGCCATCAAGTTACTCATGACCAAACTGCCATCGTATACATGGTTGCTATTTTCTTTTTCAGCAAACACGATCAACATCATAGGAGCGCCGTAGAAAGGATCAAAGCCTTCTTTCCAGCCGCCAATGCGTCTATTTAAGTCAGAAAGCTGATCGCGCACCTCTTTGTCAGTTACTTCTACAATAATTGTGGGTTGCCTATTCATACCGCTAGCTGCATAAAGGCCAGCTTCGATTATTTGATCGACCAGCTCTTGCGGAACGCTTTTGTCAGCTTGATATTTTCTGACACTGCGACGATTTTTCAAAGTTTCAATAAATTCGTTCATTTTTGTACCTCGCTTATTTTAAGTTTTTGCCTATTTCATAGGCCTTTTGCGGATAATCAGTCTTTTCAATAGCTTCGCGAGTAGGGCAGGCAGAAGCAAAGAGCATACCTGCATCTTGCCAGTGCATATAGCGATTGTTCGTCAAGTAAGAAGCTTTGATGCCATCAAAAAGCCACTCTGTATTATCAGCGGCAGCCACTAACAAAATAGTTTTTTTAGGCTGGCGTAGTTTGTCGTTAATCCTATAATATCTGTCGATAATGGCTTTTAACTGTGAAGGAAAATCGTGATAATAAAGTGGCGTAGCGTAAACAATAGCCTCAGCTTCGATAAGCTTGGGAGCTAATTCGCTCATGTCGTCATCAAAAACGCATAAATTGTCACTTTGCTTACACCTATCGCAAGCAATGCAATGATGCACCTTTTTAAATGAAGCATCAAAGCGGTAAATTTCGTGGCCTACTTCTTGGGCGCCCTCAATAAATTTTTCCGTTAATAGTGAGGATGTGCCATTTTTATGTGGGCTGGCATTTAATACAACAACCTTCATTTGTTTTCTCCTGACATACAAATACTAGTGGATAAGTACATCTGTCGAACCGTTTCTGTTCGAAGCATATTTTCCCTATGCTGCGCAGCCTAAATGTGCTTCATGCATAAGATTTGCGCTCGCTTACTCGTTTGTTGCGTAGTTTTTCATAGTAGAAACGCTAATTAGTGTTCCGCCCGCCCATTAGCTATTTTGTGTTAGCTTTATTTCGCTATAAGTTTAGGCTGCGGGCTCATGTTCATGTTGGCTGGCTCCAGCTAGTGGCTCTTCCAGGCTCGAACTGGCCTAGCGGCCAATATTCTTCGCCTTCCATTCGCCACTGCTTCCGCCTGTTGGCTAAAAACTACGAGTGTAACCATGTTTGCTGCGTAAAAAATGCCAAATGCCAAGTGCATAAAAAACTGCACTTACCTAAATGAAATTTATAGCCGCCCCAAACGTTCGTTATAGCCACCGGAGAAAACTTTATCGCGCTAGCGATCTTTCGAGGAGGGATATAACGAACTAATCAACGTGGCTATAAATTTAGAACCAGTATGCATGGCGTAACATGTTTGGTGGCGTAGTTTTTCATTGCAGAAACGCTAATTAGTGTTCTGCCCGCCCGTTAGCTATTTTGTGTTAGCTTTATTTCGCTATAAGTTTAGGCTGCGGGCTCATGCTCATGTTGGCTAGCTCCAGCTAGTGGCTCTTCCAGGCTCGAACTGGCCTAGCGGCCAATATTCTTCGCCTTCCATTCGCCACTGCTTCCGCCTGCTGGTTAAAAAAACTACGAGTGTGCCTATGTTGCGCAGCATACATAATGCTTGGCGCATAAAATTAGTGGAAATTTATAGCCGCCTCAAAACGTTCGTTATACCCCCGGAGAAAACTTTATCGCGTCAGCGATGTTTTCGAGGAGGGATATAACGAACTAAACAACGTGGCTATAAATTTAACACAAACATGCATTAGCGAAAAATTTCGCACATTTTTGCTCATAAGTGCTTGACAGGGTAGGCGCTTAGCGGTAGTATACTCAAGCAGTTGCCACGAGCAACTAAGCAAAGTTTTGAAAACAGAATAGCAGCTTTTAACTATGAAGCTTGTGTAAGTGCCCTGTGTATCTTACA
>SFMI01000208.1 GCA_004554425.1 Candidatus Saccharimonadota bacterium
GGCGCTTTAATTTCGCGCTCAATAATATTTGAACTCAAGCCTTTGACAAAGGAAAATGTAAAAGAAATACTTAAAAGAGCTGTTCAACTTTAAGCCAGGCGAGTTAGATATGCCAGGCTATCCGCTCTTTGCTTTATTTGATATTGCCTTGGGTATGACTTCGGTCATTCCGCGCTTAGATCCGAGCAAGCCTGCCGCTTGCGATCCTGCTCTGCTGGTAGAAACTATGGAAGAGTACAATGTAACTACTTGCCAGGGTTCTCCAGCTATTTGGCGCAAGGTCTACAACTATTGCAAAGATGAATCCATTAAGCTTGATACTTTAAAGCGGCTCATCACTTTTGGAGCTCCCATTCCTACCGAGCTTTTGCAAGGTATGTTCTCCATTATGGCTGAAGATGCCGAAATTTATACTCCTTATGGCGCTACCGAGAGTTTGCCTGTGGCTATTATTCCCGGCAGTTATTTAGTAGATCATGCTGCTGAACGCACTATCGAGGGCGCTGGTACTTGCGTTGGTAAACCCATTAAGGGTATGGACGTTAAGATTATAAAAATTACCGACGAGCCCATTACCGATTTTGACGAAAGTTTAGTCCTTCCTGACGGTGAAGTCGGTGAAATTGCTGTACATGGTCCGGTGGTTACTCAAGAGTACTATCGTGAAGATGAAGCTAATGCTTTATCTAAAATGAACGATGGCCAAGGACGCAAGTGGCATCGTATGGGTGATACTGGCTACTTTGATAAAGATCATAACTTGTGGTTCTGCGGTCGCAAGGCCCATCGTGTAGAGACTGAAAAAGGAACTTTATTCCCTGTTATGGTCGAAGGTATGGCTAATAATCATCCTCGCGTTTTCCGCAGTGCTTTAGTTGGAGTAGGCCCTAAGGGCAAACAAACTCCTGTTTTGATCGTTGAGCCTAAGCCCGGTTCTTTCCCCGAAGAAGACAAACAAAAAGATTTGTTATCTCGCCAGATCTTAGCTCGTTACGATGAAAATGAGCTTTATAGCCAGATTAAGGACGTTCTGTTCTATGATTCTTTCCCTGTCGATCCTCGCCATAATGTAAAAATTCACCGTGAGGAATTGGCTATTTGGGCTGCTGAAGAACTTGGTTACGATACGGAAAAGTAGGTTGTAATTATGGCTAAAGTGTTAGTTGTGGGGGGAGGCGGTTTCCTAGGCAAAGCTTTAGTTAAGAAGCTTATCGAACGCGGTGATGAGGTGCGCAGTCTCTCCCGAGGCGCTTATCCTGAATTGGAAAAAATGGGTGCCGAAGTTTTGCGTGGCGATATTACTCAACGTGAGACGGCTGTAAAAGCTTCTGAAGGTTGTGAAGCTGTTTATCATACCGCTTCTAAAGCCGGCATCTGGGGTGATTATTCTGAATATGAGCGTATCAATGTTTTTGGCACACGCCATCTTTTAGAAGGCTGCCGCCAAAATGGTGTCAAAAAATTTATTTATACCAGCACTCCAAGCGTAATTTATCATCCTAAAGCTAAGATTGAAAATATTCAAGAAGATATAGCTTACCCGGAAGAATTTGAGTGCGCCTATGCTCAGACCAAAGCTCAGGCTGAAAGGGAAGTTCTGCAAGCTAATAGTGCCGATTTGGCTACTGTTGCTTTGCGTCCACATTTAATTTATGGCCCTGGAGACCCTCACTTAGTTCCTCGTTTAGTAGAGCGAGCTTTTGCCGGTCAGCTTTTCCAAGTCGGTGATGGAAAAAATAAAGTAGACATTACTTATATAGATAATGCTGCTCTAGCTCACATAGATGCTTTCTTACATATGGATAGCTGTGCCGGTAAAGCTTACTTTATTAGTGATGGTCAGCCGGTAAATTTATGGGCCTGGGTACGCGAATTGTTGGAAAAAGTCGGAGCGCCACCTATCACTCGTTCTATTCCCTACGGTGTCACCTGGGGGCTTGGAGCAACTTTAGAATTTGTCTATAAATTGCTTGGCAAAAAAGAAGAGCCCAAGATGACCCGTTTCACGGCTGCTCAATTAGCTACTTCCCACTATTTTAATATAGCTAATGCTAAGCGAGACTTAAAATACGTTCCAGAAGTTTCTGTAGCTGAAGGTATGGAACGACTAGTGGCTTGGATTAAGGAGCAAGGAGCAAATACTTTGCGCCATCAGTAGTAGACACTCTTTATCAATGTGATGTCTTCTAGCGAGTAAGACAGGTTCTATGTAAACCAATAAGGCCAAAGTTCCTATATAGGAGCTTTGGCCTTATTGTCTTTTTTAGATAGAAGTATTAGTTGCAGCGTAGAAGGGCATCGGCTGCATCTTTATTGATTCGACAAAGACTAGCATAATCGCTTGGAATTATGCTTAAGCGCAGCCCTGCTTTTCTTAGC
>SFMI01000209.1 GCA_004554425.1 Candidatus Saccharimonadota bacterium
ATGTGATTTAATTGTAGGTAGATATACTCTACCACATGAGCGATGCTATGGTTTTTTTATATGTTCAACTTGATTTTACAATTAACAATTGCTATTTTGTCTGAATTTTGCCAGGGTACCAGAGTCACCGGAACCAACTCTATATTTTGTGTCTATAGCATCTCTACCTACAATTAAATCACATGGCTCATAAATTTCCACCCTAAAGGCTGGTTTAAACGAATGACAGTGCTGTTTGCATACTTCTGTAACCAGCAATTGCCATATCATACCCAGTTCTCTTCCCCAGTATCGTTTGTTCTTCTCCTGTAGCTCTGTGGTTATGCCGAAAATATCCATTAATGCATCGGGCTTGTTGGTTTTAATATTGGGATATGTTTTGTTTGTGAATGCTGTGTGGTATTTTTTTAGAATAGGTATTATGTAATCTATGTCATTCATAGTTCTTCCCTCCATAGCAAAGTTCTGTTTGCATTGTTTTGTAGTGGGTTTGGCTATTCGCTAAGCGCTTTTGAGCTATATCTATGTAATCACCATTTATCTCTATACCGAGATAGTCTATGCCCAAATTTTGAGCAGCAACTAAAGTTGTACCTGAACCGGCAAAGGGATCTAATACAACATTGCCGCAATTTCGAGGCACAGTCATATATATTAATTTTTCCATTAAACTTAATGGTTTTACGGTTGGGTGATCGTTGTATTCATCTAAGGTCTCGCGTTTTATATCCTCTATAATGTTGGACTGAAAACCTTGTTCATTTTTGGCGTGGAATAGGCCGACATTGTATTTAGATATTGTCTCTAGGTAGTTATTAACAAGTGGTTTTTGCAAAACAACAATAGCTTCCCATTCATTTCTTAAGCAGCTGTGCCAACCACTCCAACTTTTGGCTTCGCTGTCTCCCATCTTTTCTAGCTTTTTGCATATATTAATTCCTTTAGGAATACCGCTGTGGCGGCGCCAAACGATAATATCACGTGCGTACAAACCAGAATTTTCTAGAGCTACTTGAATATGAGCTGCTGTCCTTGTGCTGTTAAAAACCAGCACAAAAGCCCCAGGCTTAAGAAGTCGAAACAACTGTCGCCCCCAGAGCTCTACCCAGCTTTGGTACTCCAAGATATTTTGGCGGTTTTTTTCATACCATCTTGCATTGCGAACACCACCGGCTAGACCGCTTCCGTAAGGGATATTCTTTACTAGAATGGATTTTGATTGCTTTGCTTTATCTAATCTGCGGTTAATTTCATTCGTATCCCAAGTTTTGCCTACAAATTCATAGTTGTAGGGAGGATCAGTTATACAGCAAGCTATACTGTCACTTTCCAACTGTGGCATAATGTCGAGGCAATTTCCGCAAATAATCCTATTAGTCTCTGCCATTGGCAATTATACTCCCATAGAGTTAATTCAAGGTTATTGTTCCAGATTGTGGGCTAGCTTTTAAACAGAGTACGCATGTTTTTTCTGTCCTGCGCTAGTACTTAAAATACAGGCAGGTACGAATCTTACAGTCAATATATCTTATCTTTTCAGATTCCACACAAGTGTAGAAGCCACTAGTACGGAACCTAACTTACAGGCCGCTCGTAATGCTCTGTTTTGAACAACCAAGCATAACGACGGCCAAACAATTCTTATTTTTTTGTCGCAACTAGCCCCCTGCAGTCTACTCCTGGTATAAAAAAATATCAAGTAGGCGTTGCGAGCATAACTATACTGCGCAGCACAAAATGCTAAGCGCATAAAATCTGCACTCGCTTACTTGTTTTGTTGCGTAGTTTTTCATTGTAGAAACGCTAATTAGCGTTCCGCCCGCCCATTAGCTATTTTGTGTTAGCTTTATTTCGCTATAAGTTTAGGCTGCGGGCTCATGTTCATGTTGGCTGGCTCCAGCTAGTGGTTCTTCCAGGCTCGAACTGGCCTAGCGGCCAATATTCTTCGCCTTCCATTCGCCACTGCTTCCGCCTGTTTGCTAAAAACTACGAGTGTAACCATGTTGTGCTGCGTAAAAAATGCCAAGTGCACAAAAACTGCACTTATCTAAATGAAATTTATAGCCGCCTAAAACGTTCGTTATACCCACCGGAGAAAACTTTATCGCGTTAGCGATTTTTTCAGCGGTATAACGAACCAAAAAACGTGGCTATAAATTTAACACAAACATATATAGCGAAAAATTTCGCACATTTTTGCTCATAAGTGCTTGACAGGGTAGGCGCTTAGCGCTAATATACTCAAGCAGTTGCCACGAGCAACTAAGCAAAGTTTTGAAAACAGAATAGCAGCTTTTAACTATGAAGCTTGTGTAAGTGCCCTGTGTATCTTACA
>SFMI01000210.1 GCA_004554425.1 Candidatus Saccharimonadota bacterium
AAACCGGCACAACAGAACAACGAGACAGATACTTAGAATACTTTTTCAAGTCATTTGCAATCTGAATGCACAATTCGCGAGTAGGACAAATGACAAGTCCTTCTATATTTTGGTCGTTCAGGTCAATCTTTTGAATGAGTGGCAAGCCGAACGCCGCCGTTTTTCCGGTACCTGTTTGAGCCAAGGCAATCAAATCGCATTCGTTTTCCAACAAAAGCGGCAGAGCCTCGGCTTGCACGGGCATCATGTTCTCAAATCCCAAATCCTCAACAGCCCTCAACAGCTCCGAGACCAAACCAACATTTTCAAAATTTTTATCCTGTTGCAATTTTTCATTTAATCTAAGAGAGCCAATTTCCCAGGAGTTAGCGAAGTTGGCAGCTTTAATAAGCTCAGCTACTCCTTGAGCCGTATCGCTCAATAATTCTTCGCATTGGTTATCTTTATTAAAAATGGCATAAGCAAGGATATGGCCTCTAGAGTCTTGCGTTGCGTAAATTCTACCAGCATCCTTAAGGCGCCAACGCCAATAATCAAGGCTTCGCTGTAGCCAGCCGTATTGCTGATGCTTGTTATAGTAATCAGCTAAAGCCAATAAGTCGCTATCAGAGCACAAAAAAACATGCTTACCATTTTGATATTTAGTTGCAGAACTACGCCAACGCCAAAGTTTATGCCAAGCAGCTTCTTGATAGCCCAATTTGGCATAAAATTGCGGTATATAAGTAGAAAGCAACAGACAGTGGTAGCTATTAGTTTGAGCTTTTTTAGCTATTGTTTGTAAAACTTGCGAAGCGAAATGATGACCGCGCCATTTTTTAGCAGTAGCTACCCCCACAACAAAACCGATAGTTTTAAAACCACAATTATCGGCTTCGACCATATCTGAAGTTATAGAAAAAGCCATACTAGCCAGTTCTTGCTGATAGATATATACAAAACATCTAACTCCAACTAATCTACCCTGGCAGTAGCTATCAAAAGCAGCTTCATCATCTTCAGGGAAAGCTTCCAACCATAATTGCTTGATAATCTGAATTTCTAGCTCGATTTGGCTAGAGGAGGCAACGTCGTAAGCTAACATAAAATTTATAGCCTAAACAAAATTGGCCCAATAATGGCGACTAAAATCTACAGGATTATAAGAAAGCTTAGCGCGACGCAATCCTTCTTCGCCTAAATCTTCTTCTCTGTTAACATAAAGAGCCTGACTCCAACAACGACGTAAAAATTCTCGATTCAGCCAAGCATATAAATCACGATAATCGGGATGGCACTTTTCAAAGTGGATCATAACCATTTCCGGAGAAATTTGCTCACCTACAGTTAAACCTATAACTTTGTCTTCTTCTTTAACTAAACAGGCCTTGATATTCAAAAAATCAGCCTGAGCCAAAGTACGCTTTAAAGCAGTACGCTCGGCCTCTCGTGCTGAGAAAGCTGCAAAATCCTCGTCAATTTCAAACTGTTTATCAATTTCCCAAGCTTTATCGAGAGCCATACAAACATCAAACAATTCCGGAGTATAATCAAGACATTCCAAATTAGGGTATTTTTTTACAAAACTACTTATACGATTACGTTTGCTGCGATAAATATGGCCCTCTAAATTGATTAGATCGGAAACTTTGTAAATATATTCCGAAAGATCACGCGAATCTTCAAAATGCATAAGTCCAGGACAATCAGCTTCAATTTTTTGCTTTGAAGCTTCACAAACAAGCAAACGTCCCTGACCACTCATTGCTTGCACTTTACGCAAAGAATTACTTATAGATAATTTGGGATCTTTCACAAATGGCGCTAAATAGACGCCTTCTTGATCGTAGTAAAAAGTTTTTATATAAATGGCTTCTTCGTCTTCAGCGACCAAAATTTTGCCATCTTCTGACCAGCCATACCAATAAGCGAAAGAATCATAAACGCAATTTGTGTTACGTATATATTGTTGAAAGAGCGATTTATCTTTTAATTCGATTTGCCTAAAATACATAAAACCTCAAACTTTAAGCCTAAATTGCCGATTGTATACATGCTGAAAGGCCAAAAACCTTTTATTGTTTCTGCTCGTTGGTTCGTAGTTTTTTTATTTTAGCGAAAACAAATTAGTGCTCTGCCAGCCCATTAGCTATGTTTGCGCTTACTCTTTGGCTGCGTAGTTTTTTCAGTCTAGAGACGCTGATTATGTTCCGCTCGCCCATTAGCTATTTCGTGCTAGCTTCATTTTTTGCCATCTACGCTCCGGCTGACTGGCCACGAAGTGGCCAGAGGCCTGCGCTACCGATATGGCGAAAAAATTGCGCTATAAATTTAGGCTGCGGGCTAGCGTTC
>SFMI01000211.1 GCA_004554425.1 Candidatus Saccharimonadota bacterium
AAAATCTAAACTGCATTCATTTTGGAAACGCTCATATTCTAATTCAGTAAGAGCTTCTCTCAAAATCTCATCAATTTCTTCAGATTCTACGGTAGGCATATTTAAAGGCACTAAACGACCGTAAAGACGCACAGCTGGCGGATAGCCGGAAGCCAAAAGCAAATCCGAACCGTCAGCTTTAATCATCTCAGACAAACATTTATTTAAAGAAATACTCATCTCGCCTCGGCTTTTCTAGCATTTTTTCCGCTCTTCCTTCGCTTAGTAGAAACCACCAAGCAAATGTCAGATAATTTCAAAATCTTCCGAATTGGGCTCGCCCAGTTCCTTGCTAAGTGCTTCCAGCTTAGCCAATTTACGGCTTAAAGTCGTACGCGGTATATTAGGTTCAAACATAGCTCCCAATTCACGCAAAGAGGCTTCCGGATTATCTAATCTGGCCAAAGCTATACTTTGTAAATCAGATGGTAAAGAAGTTAAAACCCCTTCCCTTTGCAATAAGCGCAAACAACCTATTTGACGTACTGAAGCTAAGCTGGAACGAGCCATATTAGCACTTTCGGCATTTACCCGCCTTCTAACATCATTGCGAGTTTCTTTCAGAGCCAAAACTTCCTCAAAATTTAATCTGGCTGAATTTGCCCCCATAATGCTTAGAGTTTCAGCTATATCTGAAGCCCTTTTCAAAGTCACTACCCAAGTTTGACGCCGTTTGCTTAAAGAAGGCTTTACCCCATCAAGCCTCAAGCAAACAGAAGCTCTTTCGGCCAAAGCATGGCTCGGTAAAGCCAGTTCTAAGCAATATTCTTTATGCGGATCGCTTATTGAGCCAAAAGCCAGAAACAAACCACTCAGCCAATGACGACGACAGCATAAATTTAAAGTCAAAGTTTTACCTCCGACAGGAATATTCTCGCTTTTTACGCTCTCGTCAGCGCTTAAGTTGCTTTTGGCTTGACCGGCAGGAGAAACCCAAAAGCGCAAATCACATTCAGTATCGGGTAAATTCAGCAAATCTTCATGGAGGAATTGTAAGCAACGTCTAGTTTTGCCAAGTTTTGGCTCTTCCATAAGTTTGATAATGTAATGGCATTTTTCTCCGACATTTTCTTGCCCATCTTTCTCAACTGACGGAGATGCTGAACGTGTCCACAAAAATTCCAGATCAAAGCTGCGCAAAATTTTAACAGCAAAACCAGCCACATCTAATAAATTGAAACGTAAAACTGGTCCATCATAAACCTGATAAGTTCGAGCAGCCTCCATAAAAGCAGCCAAAATATAACGACGGCAGCAAATTTTGGGACGACTATGAGTAATTTCTGAGCGGACTTCTGAGGAAAAAGAATTGTCTTTATACATTGTCTCTGCCGAATTATAAGCTCCACTAAAAAAATAAGAGCGCTGCAGCAGCGCTCTTATAAAAAACGATTGCTAAGAATTAGCAGTTGAGGCTGCTCTTTTAGTCTTCTTTTATAGAATCGTCCTCTGCTTCGTCAAAGCTTTCTTCAGGCAAATTCTCATAAAAATCATCATAATCTTCGCCTTCATGAATAGCTCCGTCAGTTTCCTGAGCTGACTCTTGTGAATCTTCCGTACCTAAAGCAGTTACTCCCTCAAGGTCATCTTCAAGAGGAATTTTATCTTCCTCTTCATCTTTGGTGACCACATAAGAAGCTTTAATTACTTTGTCTCCCTCGGCGACATTGATAACTTTAACACCTCCAGCAGTACGATGGCGCAAACTTATACCTTTTACAGAAATGCGCACCACTACACCTTGAGAGGTGGAAATCATTATCTGATCATGAGCTTCCACTATAAGAGCAGCAGCCACTGAGCCGATCTTTTCGCTAATAGTCATACCTATAACGCCTTGGCCACGTCTGCCTTTGATGTTAAATTCATCAAGCTTTATGCGTTTTCCAAAGCCATTTTCGGTAATAATTACTAACTCGCTTCCGTGAGTATCTGAAGTAAGAGCAGCAATTTTATCTTCAGCGCGTAAAGAAATACTCTTGACGCCCAAAGAAGTTCGCCCTTGCTGGCGTACAGATTCTTCAGAAAAACGTAAAACACGTCCACTTTTAGTGACAATAAAGAGCGAATGTCCAGAAGAAGCATTATCTTGAGTAGAATTATCTTCTTCAAGATCGTCACTTTCGGTCAATTCCTCTTCAGCTTCTAAACTTTGAAGAGGTTCAGAAGTTAAATCGTTATCAACTTCAATTTCTTCAGAATCTATATTTTCTTCACAACCGGAAGCTGAATATATGGCTGTAGCCAGTTCATCACCTTCTCTTATAACTAGGGCCTTTTTACCTT
>SFMI01000212.1 GCA_004554425.1 Candidatus Saccharimonadota bacterium
TTTAAGACTTAATTGCGAGCGTTTCCTGGTGTGAGGCCAGAGGGTAGGCCGCTTCTCCAAGTGCTAGCTTGCTTACTAAGAGAAGCGGCAGCCTTAGACAGGCATGCGGCGCAAGAGGTGTTATCAGGTTTGACTTGTTTGCGTAGTTTTTAACCAACAGGCGGAAGCAGTGGCTCTGGAAGGCGAAGAACATTGGCCGTTAGGCCAGTTCGAGCCTGGAAGAGCCGCTAGCTGGAGCCAACTACAACATGAACATGAGCCCGCAGCCTAAACTTATAGCGAAATTTTTTCGCCATATCGGTAGCGCAGGCCTCTGGCCACTTCGTGGCCAGTCAGCCGGAGCGTAGATATGGCAAAAAATGAAGCTAGCACGAAATAGCTAATGGGCGGGCGGAACATAATCAGCGTCTCTAAGCTGAAAACTACGCAGCCAAACACTGTATTTTTTTTACGATTATTTATGGTTGATTTAATAATAAAATATTATATTATTAATAAATATTTTTTTACTTGTACCATTATTTCCCTTGATCTAATAATAGATTGTAGTATTATGCAGGCATACACAGACACCGTTTGTGTGGGCTATTTTGGAACTAATAATTCCTAAATAAGCTATTTTATCGGGTTTTTAGAATACTGCCGTAAGTTGATAAGGAGGCATGTATGGGCTTTTTAGATGGATTATTGGGAGTTGGTCTTGCGGCCATGGCTCTGGACTTGCAAACCCAAGATGTTAGAGCTGAACAAGGCGATAGCGAGTTAGATATCTTCTGCAAAAAAGTGGAACGTTTTAAAGAAATACAAGAAGACAAGAAAAATGAGTGGTTGCGCGAAAAAGAGCGCGAAAGGGCGAGAAGAGGATACTAAGGTAGCTGCTTGTTGTGGCTCTTAAAAAATTAAGATAAAGTTGGCGGCCAGATTCGGTAATTTGAGTTTGGCCGCTTTTTTGTTTGGACAAGTTTAAGTCTGTAGGTTATAAACTTATTTTCAAGAAGGTGCGCTCCTAAAAAACGGTGTTGATAAGGTAAACAGGTGGTCAAAGATGAGCTATACTGGAAATAATATGTTGCCTATTTGTGCGGCGGATATGAAGAAATTGGGGTGGAGCGAGTTGGATATTTTGCTCGTTTCCGGTGACGCTTATATTGACCACCCTTCTTTTGCGGCAGCTTTATTGGGGCGCTTTTTGGTATCTAAAGGGTATCGCGTAGGGTTAGTGTGTCAGCCGCGCTGGGATCGGCCGGATGATTTTTTAGTTATGGGGCGTCCTCGCTTATTGGCAGGAATTAGCGGCGGCGCTTTAGATTCCATGTTGGCTCACTATACAGCTTTTAGAAAAAAACGCCACGATGATGCTTTCACTCCAGGTGGTAAGGCTGGGGCCCGTCCCAATCGAGCTATTATTGTTTATACTAATTTAGTTAGACAAGCATTCCCAGGTTTGCCGGTAGTTATTGGTGGTATTGAAGCTTCTTTGCGCCGCTATACTCATTATGATTTTTGGTCGGATAATTTACGTAGATCTATTTTATTAGATTCAAAAGCAGATGCGTTAATCTATGGGATGGGTGAATATTCACTCTGGAATGTAGTAAAAAGAGTTGAAGAAGCTTTGGAGCGCAATCGTCCCGTATCTTTTGAGGGGCTCAATGGCCTCTGCTATATGGCTAAAGCTGAAGATGTTGAGCGTTTGGAAAATGCTATAGTGTTGCCCAGTCATGAGGAAATTGTAGATGACTCTGAACAGCTTATAAAAGCTTCTCTTTTAGCTGAGCGCCATATTCAAGCCGCCAATTGTGCTTGTGTTCAGCAAGTAGGCAATCGCTATTTAGTTGCCACTGCACCTACACCTAGTTTAAGCCAAGTTGAAATAGACAAAATTTACGATTTGCCTTTTACTAGAAAGGCTCATCTTAGCTATAAAGAACCCATTCCGGCTTTGGAGATGATTAAAACTAGTATAAACAGTCATCGTGGCTGCGGAGGAGGTTGCTCTTTTTGTTCTTTAGCTTTGCACCAAGGGCGACGCATTGCTTCTCGCAGTGAACGTTCAATTTTAAGTGAATTGGAAAAAGTTGCCAAGGCTGAAGATTTTAAAGGCTCTATTTCCGATGTAGGTGGGCCTACAGCTAATATGTGGCAAGCTAAATGTGGAGCAGATCCGGCCAAATGTAAGCGCTCTAGTTGCATGTTCCCTAAAGTTTGTCCCAATTTCAAAGATCAGCAAGATAATTATGTCTCTTTGTTGCGCAAAGTTTTGGCTCATCCTAAAGTAAAACATGTGCG
>SFMI01000049.1 GCA_004554425.1 Candidatus Saccharimonadota bacterium
TATTAGGCTGCAAGGTTTTATTTCATGTTGGCTAGCTGTGTAACTCACTGACGTTACACAGCATTAATGCACTTACATTTTTTTATGCCTTTACATCATCCACAACATCCACACTATCACGAAGATCACCCCCAATCAACCACCAACACCGAACTTTTTGAGCGTATGCCTGTAGCTCAAGCGGTGGCTAATTTATCTATTCCCACAATTTTAAGCCAGCTAATCACTATGATCTACAACGCTGCCGATACTTACTTTATTGGCCAGTTGAACAACCACTACATGGTAGCGGCTCTATCACTAACTTTTCCACTGTTTTACTCGTTAAATGCTATAGGAAACTTGTTCGGCTTAGGCGGAGCCAGCGTTATTTCATGTCTATTGGGGGTAGGTAAAGAAGAAGAGGTAAAACACGTCAGCTCTTTTAGCTTTTATGCCATTATAGGCACGGCTTTTCTATATTCTATTATCAGTTATCTATTTCTTGATAAGATCTTATATATACTTGGCGCCAGTACCAATACTATTGAATATGCTCGCCAATATATGTTTTATGTAGTAACAATTGGCGCTATACCTACTGCTATCAATTTGGGCGTAGCGAATTTACTGCGCAGTGACGGTCATGCTAAACAAGCCAGCTTCGGCCTAATGATGGGCGGCAGCTTAAATATAATTCTCGACACTATCTTCATCTTTGCACTTAAGCTTGATGTTACCGGTGTAGCTATGGCTACTTTGATTTCCAGTTTAACAACAGCAGCCTATTTTGTTTTCATAATGCTGCGCCTACGTCATCAAGGCAAGATGAGTATGTCTCTCAACCCTAAACACTTCCGTTGGAATTGCTTCGTGCCAGTGACTTCTATCGGAGTAAGCTCAGCCTTAAATACCTTTTTAGCTGGCGTAGGTAATTTTCTAATCGTGCGTTTGTCTGCTCAATATGGAGATGTGCCTGTGGCTGCTTTTGGCATTGTAAAAAAAATAGAAATGCTACCTATCAATGTGAGCATGGGCATTTGTCAAGGTTATATGCCGTTAGTAGGTTACAACTACGCTTCAAAAAACTACAAGCGCATGTGGGCTATCAGTCGCTTCGCTTGGATTTGTAGTTTAATTTTTTCAGCCGTTTGCGTCTTGGGTGCTTGGCTTTTTTCGGAAAACATTATTGCTCTCTTTATCGATCATAAAGCTACTGTGGAATTGGGCGCCAAATTCTTACGCATTGCCAGCCTGGGCGTGCCTTTAACAGTAGTCAATTTCTTAATAGCTTACGGTTTGCAAGCTATGGGCTTAGGTAAACCGTCTTTTATATTGTCAGCCACTCGTTTGGGACTTTTAAATATTTCCATAACTTTGTTACTCGATCATTACTTTGGTATGTTCGGTGTAATTAGTGGCCAACCAGTAATGGAAATATTTGCTTTTCTAATTTCAGGCAGCGTCTACTACGTTATTTTACGTCGCCTTATGGCTACACTGAAAACGAAGCCTGCATAAATACTAAATTAAGATAAACTTTCAGCTCTAGCCTACAAGTAAAAAGCCGAGTTCTCTTCTCGAAAGAGAGAGCTCGGCTTTTTATTTTATCTGGCACAATTAACTGAAAGTTAAATTGCTTCTAACTAACGTACCAAAGCTTAGCGCTCAGCTTCGCCTACACTAGCACCGCTGGCAATTTCTCCAGTAACTTCCGGAGCACGTCGTACACCATGAGCGGGGTGAATAATCACTGAGCGACCGACTACTGTACCGGGGGCCAAAGTGCGACCCTTACCTATTACGGTTAAACCAGTATTCAAAACGCCAGGCATTTCACCATTAGGCACAATGTCCTCACCCACACCAACTTGGCTACCTTCGCCAATCACACAATCGCAATCGATTACGCAACGATCGATGACGCTGCCAGCTTTTACGTGAACATTGCGCATTAAAATGCTATTTCTGACAACGGCGCCTTCTTCGATGATAACACCAGAAGAAACTACGCTGTGACTAACTTCGCCGTCAACTTGGCAACCATTAGATAAAATATTATCGGACACTTTAGCCATAGAGCCGACACGTACAGGAGCCTGGTCCATAGAGCGAGTATGGATAACCCAACCGGCATCATAAAGATCTAAAGCTGGCTCTTCAGCCAAAAGACTCATATTGGCTTCCCAATAAGACTGAATATTGCCTACATCGGCCCAGTAACCGGGGAAGTAATAACTAAAGACACGGTGATGGTTGGCAATTACATAAGGCAAAACATCTCGACCGAAATCGTTGAAATTGTGCTCGGTTAAAATTTTAACCAAGAAGTCTTTGCGGAAGACGTAAATACCCATATTAGCCAAGCAACTGCGCGAGCGCTTGGGCTTTTCTTCGTAGCCGTAAACGCTCTGATCATTGCTGACTAAAAGCATACCATAACGGTGAGTATCAAAACTATTGACGTTGCGTACACAAATAGTTACGTCGGCATTATTCGCTATATGAGCATTGATCAAGGGGCGATAATCCATAGAATAGATATGGTCGCCAGAAAGAATCAAGACATATTCTTCGCTCTGCTCCATAACGAAATCGAGGTTGCGACGTACAGCGTCAGCAGTACCTTTTTGCCAATCGCCATAGGCTCCACCGCGATAAGGCTGCAGCAAATGGACGCCACCCTGGTTGAGGTCTAAATCCCACGGAGTACCAGTACCGATATGAGTATTTAATGTCTGCGGGCGATACTGAGTTAAGACGGCCACATTATAAATATCGGAATTGACGCAGTTGGAAAGCGGGAAGTCGATCAGACAAAACTTGCCGGCAAACTCTACGGCAGCGTCGGCGCGCACTTCGGTAAGCACGCTTAAACCGGAACTGCCTCCTCCGGCCATAATCATTGCTAATGCGTTAGACATAATTTGCTCCTTCGTCTCGGTATAGAAGAGCTAGACGCTCTTGCCGTCACCCACAATTCCGTCTTCGGGATAATCTTTTTCTTCGCGATTGACGCCAATAAGAACATTGCGACCAATCTTAGCACCTTCGGGAATAATGGAATCTTTACCGACAACGGTTATACCGGCAAATAACTTATCGGGCATATCTTCATTGGCCACACTTTCGTCGCCAACGCCAACCTGAGCTCCAGCTCCTACAACTACGCGTTTATCCAAAACTAACTTGTCCAAACGGGCGCCAGGGCCAACCCAAATGTCATTCATAAGTACAGAGTTTTGTACTACCGCGCCGGGACTGACGTAAACGCCGGGAGAAAGTACGCTATTGATAACAGTTCCTCTAATAACACAACCATTAGAAAGTAAGCTGCTCTCAACCTTGGCTTGCGGCCCAATTTTTACAGCCGGACGCTCTTCAGAAAGGGTCATAATAGGGAATTTGTTGGAATAAAGATCGAGTCCGTGGCCGTCTTTGAGAAGCTCCAAATTGGTGTTCCAATAGGAGTCGATAGTACCTACATCTACCCAGTAACCTTCAAAGCGATAGCTGAAGACGCGATCGCCACGCTCTACCATAGAAGGAATAATATCTTTACCAAAGTCTACTTTTACGCCGGGATCCTCTTTGAGACGCTCAGCCAAAACGTCGGCATTAAATACATAAATGCCCATAGAAGCCAAATTGCCTTTATCGCGCTCTTTGGGCTTCTCATAAAATTCGGTAATGCGCCCTTCTCCGTCGACAACCATAATACCGAAACGGTGAGTTTCCTCGATAGGCACAGGCATTACAGCTACAGTAAGATCGGCCTGATTGGCAATATGAGCCTCGATCATGGCATTGTAGTCCATCTTGTAGATATGATCTCCGGACAAAATCAATACCAAGTCGGCATTATTACTTTCAATAAAACCTAAGTTCTGGTAAATAGCATCGGCTGTGCCGGCATACCAGTGCTGACCTCCACGCTCCTGATAAGGAGAGAGAATGCGCACTCCACCTCGATTGCGGTCCAAATTCCAAGGCTTGCCAATGCCGATATGATCGGAAAGGCTGTGAGGACGATACTGAGTAAGTACGCCTACGGTATTGATGCCGCTGTTGACACAGTTGGACAAAGTGAAATCAATAATACGGAACTTTCCGGCAAAAGGAACGGCGGGCTTAGCCCTCTTCTCAGAGAGGACGGTGAGTCGTGAGCCCTCCCCACCGGCTAACAACATTGCTACAGTCTTCATAACTGTATTATTTAATATTTAAATGCTTTTACCCTACAGAAAATAGCACTTTTTTGCACAAAATTTTTATTACATTATGGAGCAAGCCTTATTTATACGCATAAGCTAAGTATTTTACCACTACCATTGTCTCAATTTATTATTGAACTTGATATTTCATTATCATTGACAATTTAAATTTAAAGTTTTAGAATCGTCGATAGTTTCGATTAAGTTGTAGGCGGCCGATTTTTACCGATGCTAAATGCAGAGCAGCATATGTATAAAAAGCAGCTGAATAACCGTTTGACGCTGTTGGCGCTATGGTTTATGGTCGTCTTTATTCTGTCTCAGGGGCTAGCTTGGTTCCACCCTCACGAAAACCGCCATTTTTCCGTCGACGTATCTCAGTATTGCCAAATTCAATTTTGTGACGAGGCCTCTTTTTGCCCTCACGCTCATAATATAGCAATTCACCTAGAGAGCTCCGGAAATAGCAATTCTAGTGAATGCCATTTTTGCCAACAGTTAATTGAATTAAGCCAGTACAGTTTTAGCATATTGTGGCTTAACTCTGTGGATGTTGCAATAATTCCCACGCCGTTTTCCCCTCTTCCACTTACTAGTGTATATTTGACGGCTCGTTCGGAACGAGCCCCACCCAGCCTGTTTGCTTAAGATTAGGTTGTTTTTCCATTTTTAAAGCAAGCAGGAGATAAAATTGAATAAATTTGCCTTACACCTATTGGGCGTAAGTTTAGTTAGTTGTACTTTGGCCTGTGCCTTCCCAGCTGCAGCTAAAGCTGAAGCTTTGTGCCCTACTACCGATACGTCCCTAACCGAAAGTTCAGAATCAAAAGCAAATTGCAGCGGCGAGCATACCCATTCTTTGGATGAGTTGCAAGAACTCTTTCATCAACAACAACGCCTGCTGGAAGAGCAAACCAAACTTATAAAAGAACAACAGCTCCAAATTGACGATATGCGTTCACAAATTGAAGAGCTGAAACAGAGCGGACAACAGCTGGTGGAACAGACAGCCCAAACCGAACCTTCCACCACTTTAGCTAAACCAGCCCAGACGGCCGCTGCCACAGACGGAAAAACGCTCAATTCATTCCAGACATCTGCCCAAGCGGATAAACCTGATACAGACGAACTCTCTAAACAAACCAATTCCGGTGACTTAGCTCAAGAGAGCGAGGAAACCGAAGACTTAGGGCCGGAACCACCGTCAGCCTCGGAAGCTCCTCAGGAAGCTACCGCCCAAGCCAGCGGTCAACAACCTGACTTAAACCCCAACATATCTTTAATTTTACTGGGTGGCGGACAATTAGGTGGTGCCCAAAACAGCAGTACAAAAAATACTTTTTTTGTTCAGGAAGCTGAGTTAAATATAGCTGCTCCAGTAGATCCTTCTACCCATTTGGAGGCAACTTTTGCCGCCCATCACAACGAAAGCCCAGAATTGGAAGAGGCTTTTATTCGCTATATGGGTTTGACCGGCGGTTTGCAATTGCGAGCTGGCAAAATGCGCCAGGAGTTGGGCGCTTTAAACTCAACTCATACGCACGCTCTGCCTCAAATAGATTGTCCTTTACCTTACAGTGAATTTTTAGGCGAAGAGGGTTTAGCTACTCCGGGAGTTGAGCTATCTTGGCTCTTGCCCACTTCCTGGTATTCCAAAGCTACAGTTTCGGTAAGCAGCCGCGCTGGCGCTCACGTACACAACCACGACGAAGAAAGCGAACATGAAGAAGAATTTGCTCTTTTCTCCAATGAAGGCAAACACAATCCGCTTTTTACCGCTCGCTGGGAAAATATGGCCGAACTGAACGACGACACCACTCTGACACTCGGTTTATCTCACGCCAGTTCTTCTATAGACAGCGAACATGTGCGCTCTTCTTCTATAAATGGTGCCGATTTAACCTTGAAATGGAGCCCGGCGTCCGATCCTTATCGCGAGTTTGTTTGGCGCAGCGAATATATGAAAGCGCATCAGTCTTATAAAGCTCACGAGCATGAGGAGATTTCTGGCGCAGGTGAGCACGTTCATGAACACTTATTCGAAAATAAAAATCTAAGCGGCTGGTACACTTATTTGGCCTATCGCTTCAATCGCAATTTCCGTTTGGGCGCCCGTTACGATCAAGCAGATTCTCCCATAATAGAAAAAGGTATAACTCGTCGTACTTCCGCTTTTGCCGAATATATTGCCAACGAATGGAATTCTATCCGACTGCAATTTAATCATACTTCGCCAAACTGGCAACCAGGTTACAATGAACTGTTGTTGCAATGGAATGTGGTAATCGGCCCTCACGGAGCTCATAAATATTAGTTTTTTTTATTAAACTTAAGGAGAAATTCTATGTCTAAAATCCGTTTTTGCTGCCTTGCGTTGGTAGCCTTGCTGCTTTTAGTTTCCGGCATTTGTCCAGTTTGGGCCGATACTCCACTAAATGTAGTGGTGACGACTCAAGATCTGGCCGACATAGTGCGCAATGTCGGAGGTTCGCGTGTAAAAGTTACTTGCATAGCCCGCGACGGCCAAGATCCGCACTTTGTAGAAACCAAGCCTAGCTATTTGCGAATTTTGCAAAAAGCTGACGCCTTTATCGAAACCGGTCTTTCTTTAGAAATAGGCTGGGCTCCGGCCTTGTTACGCGGAGCTCGCAATCCGAAAATTTTACCAGGACAACCTAACTTTTTGGAAGCTGCAGCTGGTATTAAAGTCTTGGAAAAACCTAACGGCAAAATTGACCGTTCTCGCGGCGATGCTCATCCTGACGGTAATCCGCACTATACACTCAGCCCTACTAATGTAAAACATGTGGCCAGAACTATCACAGCCTTTTTGAAGCGTCTCGATCCTAACGGTGCAGCCGTTTATGATAAAAATTACAGTGCTTACTGGCACGCCCTTGACAAAGCCGATAAACGCTGGAAAGAGATGCTAAAACCCTACGCAGGCAGAAATATTGTCACCTATCACAGTACTTGGACTTATTTTACCGTCCACTTCGGCTTGAAAGTTTGCGGACATATCGAGCCTAAACCCGGTATTTCCCCTTCTAGTCGTCAACTGAATGAATTAGTCAGTTTAATGAAAACTTCCCAAGCCAAAGTTATCATTTACGAGCCTTGGTACCCAGACAATTTGCCTAAGTCTGTTGCTCAAAAAACCGGTGCCAAGGCCTTAAAATTGCCCATTCAGCCTGGAAGTATGCCTGGTACTTCCACATATATTGAAATGATGGACTATAATGTCAAAAATTTAGTAAAGGCTTTGCAATAATGTCTAAATTTGCTGAATTCAGCCAAGTAAGTTTGGGCTATACCAAAACGCCAATTTTGAAAGAACTCAATTTCTCTCTGGAAAGGGGAAAATATATAGGCTTGGTTGGCTCCAACGGCGTGGGCAAATCTACTTTGCTAAAAGGCTTAGTAGGTGCTTTAAAGCCCTTAAGCGGTCAGATCAAATTCTTTGATGCTCAAGGCCAGCCCAGCCGACGTTTGGAACATTTAGGTTATATGCCACAACACCAAACTTTGGAAACGACTTTTCCCCTTTCCGTATTTGAAACTGTGCTCATGGGCCGTTACGCTCAAATGGGCAATCGTTTTTGGCCTTCGGCAGAAGACCGCCAAGCGGTTGAGGAAGCTTTAGAACAAGTAGACTTGACTGCTTGGGCTCAATCCCATATCAGCGCTCTGTCAGGCGGTCAGCTCCAAAGAGTACTTATGGCTCGCGCTCTAGCTTCCAAACCGCAAATTCTTCTTTTAGACGAACCAACTAACGGCATGGATTTAGGAGCCAGCCAAGACACCTTGGAGATAATCGATCGCTTACACCAAAGCGGGTTGACCGTAATAATAGTCACCCATATGCTAGAAATTGTAGCCGAACATGCCCAAATGGTAGGCATCTTCCATGTCGGCGAAAACGGACGCACTACCATCAGCTGGGGACAACCTAAGGAAGTATTTACTTCTCAATACTTAAGCCAACTGTATAAACGTCCTATAGTTTGGCGCCATCCCTCATCCCAAACAGAACCTGCCTCCGAATTGAGATAGAAAATGTCATTAGATAATTTAGATTTTACAACTCTGGCTTGGCTATCAGCCTCACTGACAGCCTTAATGACCGCTTATCTGGGCGTATTTGTCGTATTACGCCGCATTACTTTTGTAGGGGTAGCTCTTTCTCAGCTGGCTGCCGCCGGCGTAGCTCTAAGCGGCTTAATCCATATTCCCTGCAATTTGGGTGCAATATTGCTTATGCTGTGCGGCGTCACTTTTTTTGCCAAAGATCATAAACGCGATCTGCCTTCCGAAGGTCTTATCGGTAGCGCCTATGTAGCTGCCGGAGCTATGGCTGTACTCTTTATTGCTATGGCTCCTCACGCCGATGGCGATATGCTAAACTTACTTTTTGGCAATGTTTTGGCTGTAACTTCAGCAGATATTTATTTAATGGCCGCCTCTTTAACTTTTATTATAGCCGTCAACGCTTTATTTTTTAAACAATTTATGTTGACAGCCTTTGATCCTATGATGGCGCAAGCTCTGGGCTATAACGTTAAATTTTGGAATTGGCTCTTTTATTTTACCGTGGGCTTGGCTATTGCCGTAGCTATCCATAGCGCTGGTGCTCTGTTGGTTTTTGCTATGCTGATCGTACCGCCTTTAATTGGTTTATGTTTAAGCCGACGTTGGAATATAGTCTGCATTTGCTCTCTCTTTTCCGCTCTGCTTTCCGTCGGTTTAGGAGTAGCTTTATCGATACAATACGATTTACCAACTAGCGCAACCATTACAGCTGTAATTTGTATTTTCTTGGCTACGGCCATGTTTGTGAAGAAAATGCGCCAAACCTAAACTCTCGTAGACAACAATTTCATACTTTTCAAAAAGATAAACAACCAGCTCGAAGTTGCAATTTAAAAGGCGGAATTTCGGTATCTTGAGTACGCAAACCACCGCTAGCTTTCATATCGGAAGCACTAGTGGGTGTACGCACAGAAACAGAAGTAGCCATAGACATGGTCATAATTTCTTTACCCAAATAACGCCCACTCATTAAACGTACTTGCAAAACATCATCTGGTACTTTGTTGACGTTATCGCCGTAACTGACACGATCCCATTGGAAATAACTGTTGTAGCTGCCAGAAGTACCGGCCTGACCAGGCACGCTACTGAGCATAACGTTGTCCAATATTTTATATTTTTGTTGATCTTTATCCGTATAGTTGAGCACATAAGAGTCGCCCTCTTTATCGATAGAGTATTCGACTTTGTAGCTATTCACCGTGCCGACTACATCCCAGTCGTTGTCTCTCCTAACAAAGCGCGAAAATGAAGCTTTTAACACTTGAGCGTTGGAAGTATAAACAGGGTTGGTAAAAGCTCTACTGCCGGTAGCCGAGCGTAAATCCGCTTCTATGAGGCTCATGGCGGTGCTTAGCTCTCCTCTCAAAGTGCTTAACACTTGACCGCGCTTAAAAGAGTCCAAACCGCCCATCAAAAGCTGAGTCAAAGTGAGACTAAAGAGTGAAAACATAGCGATGGCAATAAGCAATTCCACCAAAGTAAAGCCGTATCGCCCGGAATTTTTTCTAAAAAATTTTTCTGACATCGCAATCACCTCTAATTCCTGCAGCCTATATTATTAGTAGTTAAGGGTGTTATTGTAGTTCTTACCAGCTTCCAAACGCACCAGAGAGCGAACGCGAGTGCCATAAACATTGCCAGCACTATCACAAGTACCTTTGGTATAGCCTACAGTATTAGTATTGCCCAAAAAGATATCGCCATCAAAAGTTTTGTCCATAAGAGCAGCACCAATTTTTGAGGGAGAGTCGCCATCTCGACCGATAAGATCGTTGACTAACTCCAAGCACCAGTAGTTTTTGCTAGGATTATCGTTAGCACCAGGAGGTAAAACACGGTGGATTTTATTACTTTCAGCTACCCAGCCACCTCCAGTCCAAGAGCAATTGCCATGTCTGTAAGTAGAGCCACCCTTAGCTAAAGAAGGAGAATAGATCATCACATTATCTAAACCGAGAATATTGGTCTCGATAAGCTCTTTGGCTGAAAACTGGCTGCCAGTTTTGTCTTTATAGTAAGGATTGTACTTTCCGTAGCTTTGATCGTAATAGGCGTCATTGGCATAGCGACCACGACCAACAGAAGCAGCACCGTTTTTATCTAAAATGCTAGGTCCAGTATCAGCCAGTTCATCAGGAACTAAATTGCTAACATTAAATACTGTAAAATTTTCTGGATGAGGATTATCTTGAGTAAAGCCTTTAATTAAAATTTTATTGAGATCTTTGGCATTAGGATCACGCTTAAAGAGGCCTTTGTAAGAGGTAACACCAGAAAGTCCTCCAGTAATATCATCCCCAATAGCTCCACAACTGCTTTTACGGATAGTAATATCTTCAGCTAAAAGAGCATCTCCCAAGTTGGCATTAGCTACCATTGTAGATAATACCGCTTCTACTGCACCATCGGCATATTTGGCAAACTCAGTATCGGAAGCTAAATCTACTTTAGGTAAAGGGCCACGCACCGTTACAGTAAGGCGATACATAGAAGCAAAACCAGCATAGGAAGTATCGGCAGTCTCGGCAGAAGGAGCGTAATCACCTTTGTAATGGACAGGCGAAACTGTGCCGGTACGTTTAGCAGGATATTCTAAGTAGAGGCGACGATTATCTACAGCTGGTAAACAGTCTATTTTATAGAAGAACTTATCTTCTGGAGCTTTGGAAGTGCTAAAGGCCACAAACTTACCATTGGTGCTGACCGCTTTATAAGTAGTACCATCGGGAGCTGGAGCCCCGCTTCCCCAGTAAGCGAATGAAGATAAAGTATTGCCATTATTGGGGTTGCCTCCAAAAAGGACGTAACCTCTAGCTTCTTCCAAGCGACGCGCTGCCAATTCGTAGGCCAAATTCATATTTTTGCTTTTGGCCGCAGCAGCATATCCCATAGGAAAGACCTGAAAGACAGTACCAAAACCGACAGCTAAAACAGCTACAGCTACTAGTATTTCTATTAAGGTAACGCCGCGTAAGTTGTTGCTTCTTCTTAAATTCATCGCGCCCAGTCCCTATAATTTTTAAATGTATTTACATCGTAATAGTCTTTTTGAGGGTAGCTATTTTTGTATTGGTCGGCATTGATAGCATGCTGGAAAGTGCAACTCAAGGTGCGTGTAGCTTCCAAGGTAGCTCCCAATTTGTCTAATAGAGTGGCTGTTTCGATCAATTGTAATTGATTTTGTCCACTCTGGCTGTTGCCGTTGAAAGCATTGTATAATCGGCCTCCGTCATTAAGACGCCATAATCTAGCCGTTGAAGAAAGTTCTACCGGAAAACCTTGCTGTCCCGAACTAGCCACTGCTCTAACATAGTTAGCATCTGAAACATTATTGTAAGTTGAATTTACGCCAGCATTATCCCATTTGAGACCAGTAGCAATTTGGAAAGTAGCCAAATATCTGGTCTCTCCATTTTGCAAGAAAACGTTTTTGCTGCCGCTAGCTGTACTGCTGCTATAACTTAAGCTGCTCCAATAAACATACTCATAACGGCGACTTATAGAAGCAGTATCTTTTATAGCAGTGTTCAGCTCGAAACCAGGGAACATAAAATAAGCAGCTGATCCCCAAAAATTGTAAAGACCGCCAGCTTTTATTTTAGGAACCGTAGTAGATTGAGCCGTATACAAATCGCGTACAGGATAATAAGTTAAATTGTGTTTTACGCACCACTTGGCATATTCAAGGCCGGCTTCAGCAGTATAAAGCAAAATAGTGTCGTCGGCTGATTTTCTAGCAGCATTTGTATTCTGAGCCATAATAGAAACAAAAC
>SFMI01000213.1 GCA_004554425.1 Candidatus Saccharimonadota bacterium
GTTGAAAGTCGGTATTTTGCGCGGTCGTGAGGATAGTTTCCCTGATGGCGTGTTGGCAGAAATAAATCGCCGTGACTGTGGTGTACAAGCTGAATATATTCACTTGGGCGGTACCAGCTGTGGTGAAAAATGTCCTTACGGCGCTATTTTAGATCGTATCTCTCACGAAGTACCTTACTATCAAGTTTATTTAAAGCAAGCCTCTTTGCAAGGTACATATGTTGTCAATAATCCTTTCTGGATGAATGTTGATGACAAGTTCTTTGGCTATTCTTTAGCCAAACGCTTAGGTATTCCCGTGCCTAAGACAGTGGTACTGCCCAACTTAGCTTACACTGCCGATATTACAGCTGGTTCTTTGCGCAATATGTGGCCTATCGATTGGGACGCTCGCTTAGCGGAGGTTGGCTTACCTTGTATTATGAAGCCCGCTTTTGGTGGCGGTTGGAAGAGCGTTTACAAAATTTATAGTAAAGAAGATGCTATAAAAGCTTACAGCGAGTCTGGCAGTTTGACCATGACTTTGCAAGAGTTTATCGCTTGGGAAGATTATATTCGTTGCTTAAGTATAGGTCGTACTAATGCTAGAGCTATTCGTTATATCCCTCGTCCTATGGGCCAGGGCGAATATGTCCAAGATCAGGGAGTGCTTGATCCTGCCGATTTAGCTAAAGCTGAAGAATATACTATTAAATTTAATAGTGCTATTGGCTATGACATGAACGCTTTAGAGTTCGCTGTTAAAGACCACGTGCTTTACGCTATCGATATTACCAATTATGTTTGCGACTTTGACTATCGCTCTTTGAGAGACGCTCACTTCCCTTGGGCTGTTAATAAGATGGCTGATTTGTTGATCGAAAAAGCTAAAGCTGGAGCTCGTAACGATATTACTGCCAATTGGAAAAACATTTAGCTGAGTAAAATTTAAGCAGAAAAGCTAAATGGTGCATTCGTAAAATGCTCTCTTTCTAGGATGGAAAGCCGGTGAAGAGGGCATTTTTTTTGTGTCAATAGCCTAAAATTTAGCTACAGCGAAATTAGATAGTTGGCAAAAAAAATTTCTTTCCTGTTGCATACGGCAATGGCGAAAAAGGCATAATAATTGTCAAGCTTAAATTGATTACGTAAATTAGGTTGACGTATCTTATATCTCCAAGTTTGAAGGCGGTGGCCCTTTACGGCAATTGGGCAAAAAAAAGAGCCGCGTTCGCCATAAGTATTGTCTATATGGCGAGCACGCAGCCCTTTATTTTATATAGCTAAGCTTGGCTCAATTAGTGGCCATTAAATACTCTGGACCAACCCATCATAGCTCTATCGAAGGCCATAGCGCGGTTGTTGGCAGCTTGCTGAATAATATCAAAAATGGAAGCTTGAGTGTCGGAAAGGATCTTCATTAACTCGGCCAGCCATTTCTGACGGTCGGCTTGCATTTGAGTGAGGATGGATAAAGCGGCTTCGCGATCCTGCTCCATCTTTTGGAGACGCTCGGCGCGAGCTGCTGCACTTTCGGTCTCACCAGCTCCACCATTCTCGGGAGGAACTTCACCAGCAGCACCACCGTTGTCGCCATCTACTGGAGGAGGAGTGCCAGCGCCACCATCATCGGTAGGAACGCTTCCGCCAATAGTGTTGCCCTGGTCGTCCATTAAAATGAAACCGTATTCGTCAGTTTGCGGCTCTTTAGGAGCGGCAGCTTCTTCAGCTGTACCAGCAGCACCGGACTGAGCAGCGCCAACTTCGGGCTCCTCGGCGCTTTCAAAAGTATCGCCGATCTCTTCTTCAAACTGATTTTGGGCAGCACCTACGTGGGTAGCGTTTTCTTGAGCATCTTGAGCAAAAGAGACGCCTTCGGAGAGCTGAACGTTATCGGCTGCAGCGGTATTGTGAGTCTCGCTCTGGGGAGCGACGTCATTCTTACGAGTTACTTGGCTCTGACCGCCAACTTGCTGCATATTTCGAGTAGCGTTGGCTTGCGAATATGTATTGGTATTTATTCCGATAGGGGCAACCATTTATATAGGCCTCCTTACAAGGCTAAAGGCCAGAACGTTCTGGCTAAAATGCAATTATTTTCCTTAGTATTATAAATGGTTAGCCTCTTTAAAAAAAGGTTGTCTTGTTGCTTATTTGTGAAATTTAGTTCAGGAAAATTAACATAATTTTATAAGATACCCAGCCAGAAAACCCACGGTCTTTAGACCGTGGGATGAATGGCGTCAACTTTGGATGAAATTGCAGCCTTACTGTAATATAATATT
>SFMI01000214.1 GCA_004554425.1 Candidatus Saccharimonadota bacterium
CCAGCATACGACGGAAGTCGTATTGAGCCATAGCCATAATGGAGCCAATCAAAATACCTGCGATACCCAAAATACCCAAAACGTTCAACGCGCTATGCATTACAGGGCTATCAACCTTGAAAATGTAGTACATAAAACGAATCAGTGCATAGGCAGGAGCCTTACTCATACAGCCGGCGATAAAAGCAGCTGCGCCAGGATGAGCAAAGGTATAAGCATCGGGCTGCCAACCGTGCAACGGGAACAGCGCCATCTTAATACCAAAGCCGATAATAAAGCAGGCCACAGCAATGGCAAAGAGGGGCGTGCCAATGAAAGGCACTACTCTTTGAGCCAAGTCGGCCATATTCAAGGTACCGGTCAAAGCGTACAGATAACCAACGCCCAGCAGGTACAGGGACGCGCCGATAGTGCCGATTAACAGATAGCGGAAGGCTGCCAGCATGGACTTTTTGCCGCCTAGGGAAATAAGGCCATAGCCGGACAAGGACATAATTTCTAGATATACGTAAAGGTTAAATACGTCGCCAGTAACGATCATACCGCACAGGCCCACAGTCAAGAGACCGAATAAGGTATAGTAGCCACCTACATGGAGCCAATCCTCTTCCTTCACGAAGGGCTTGCTGTAAAGAGCGACCATCATGGAAATAAAAGTTACCAGAACAGCCAGCACACTATTCAAGGGATCCAGAGCGAATTCAATGCCAATAGGAGGCTGCCAGCCACCCACCTACGACATCGGTATGCTGCGCCATCGCCCGCTCACTTCGCGCTATAAAGCACTGCTCACACTATCGTATGCCACCCCGATGAAAATTTGGCAATTCGACCTCACCGGGCAGCTCAATGGTCATGGCACCCTCTACGACAATTCGTCATACCCTACCTATTTCCAACTTCAAGCACAAATCAAATCCACCTTTGCCGACTTTGCCGAAGCCTTCAAAAAGATAGGCTACTCCATCACTGCCATCAAAGAATAACGCCGCTTGTTAAGCGATTTTTATAGAATTTTAAGGTACGGAGGTGGATTTTAGACGTGTTTTTGCAGTTTTTAGAGATAAATGGTTTGTTTTGTTGCAAATTATGCGTAATTTTGCAGTTTAGAAAATTGTGGCTTCATTGCGTGGGTGCATTGGGGTCACCATTGATGATAAGCAATTTCAACCACTTTTGGATATTTTACCCATGACCGGCAAAATTTTTTCATTACTGTGTGCTGTGGCACTGCTCAGCAGTTGCGGCGAATACAACAAGGCCCTCAAGAGCACCGACTACGACTATAAATTTGAGTTTGCTAAAAAAGCATTCGAAAATAAGAAATATGCGCAAACCTACACCCTGCTTGAAGACGTGCACAAAGTGTTTCGCGGCACTCCTAAAGCTGAGGAGGCGCTCTACTTGCTGGGGTTGAGTTATTACGAAAACAAAGACTACCTGAATTCAGGCTCGTATTTTAAGCAATACTACAGCCAGTATCCCAAGGGCAGATACACCGAATTGGCTCGCTTCTATTCCGGCTATGGCTACTATTTGGATTCGCCCGACCCACAGCTCGACCAATCGGAAACGGTGAAAGCAATAGAAGAACTTCAAGCCTTCCTCGACTATTTTCCCAAGAGCGACAAGGTGTCGATTGCTCAAAATGCCATTTTTGAACTGCAAGACAAACTCGTGCTCAAGCAGCTACAAAATGCCACCCTATATTTCAACTTGGGCAACTATATGGGCAACAATTATGAAAGCTGTGTGATTACGGCAAAAAACGCTATCAAGGATTATCCCTATAGCAAATATAAAGAGCAACTCGAATTCCTCATTCTCAAGGCTCGATTTAATGAAGCAAGCGAGAGTGTGGAAGAAAAGAAAGAGGAACGCTTCAACACCGTAATCGATGAATACTATGCTTTCGTGAATGATTACCCCGACGGACCCAACCGAAAAGAAGCCGACAACATATTTAAGATTGCTTCTAAACACGTGAACGACAAATAAAAAACTTCAAAACAATATAAGATGGATTATAAAAAAACAAACGCACCGCAAACCACCACAGTAAACGACCTCATTGAACTCGCAAAGCCCACCGGCAATATTTATGAGAGCATTACCGTGATTAGCAAGCGTGCAAACCAAATTGCTGCTGAAATGAAGAGCGACTTGGAAAAGAAACTCCAAGAATTTGCTTCAATGAACGACAACTTGGAAGAAATTTCCGAAAACCGCGAGCAAATCGAAATTTCGCGCTACTACGA
>SFMI01000050.1 GCA_004554425.1 Candidatus Saccharimonadota bacterium
AAGAGAGCGCTATTCAGCAGCGAATGACGTTTGCCGTTCAGAATGATGTTTCGCCGTTTCACGCAAAGACACACCAAACGACAAAAGCGGAAGGTGCCGTATGTGACCAACGCATCATCGGCGGCATTTCCAGCAAAAAACTGTACATCAAAAACAAGCGCCCTACGGCGAATGGGTATCACAATCTGACAAACCCATTTTACCATAGAGCGCACCGAAAAAGCAGGAGGAACATTTGAATATGAGAAAATCTGAAACCTATCGTAATGAGATCAAGTCCTACATCGTCCGCACCGGCATGACCATGACCGAGGTGGTGGACTACATCTCCGATGAATACGGCTGGAGCCGCAGTGTCCCCAATCTCTCCGGCAAACTCAAGCGCGGTTCGCTCCGCTACGGCGAGGCGGTGGAACTTGCAGATGCGCTGGGGTATGACATCGTGTGGCAAAAAAGACGTTAAAGTTTCCGGCAGAAAACAACAAAAACAGAGGATTTCTCTTTGATTATTTCGGAGAAAGTGCATTGTAACCAAACATACAGATATGTACTTGCAAGACTATGAGGAAGGAAAACATGAGAACCATGATAACGCATTCTCCTGAAGAAACACATCAGAATTGCAAATACTGGCTTCACCGTATTTCCCATGAATGGGATGTATCATACAAATTACTTGCCGGAGGGTATCTTTCCATCGGCTGGTATGCGCTTGCGGGCAGCGGTATTGAAAAGGCTGCTGGCGATTGCAATATGCAGCAGTTTGAGGCAACTATGACCGAGTACGGGTATCAGCTGGCACGTTCACGTTGGAGCCTATGGAACTTCTTTAAATTTTCTCCAGACGACTTCGTTGTTGTTCCCTTGTTTAATGGCGAGTTTTCTATTTACAAGGTTAAGAGAACCCCTATACCCATTACAGAGCTTGGTGGCTTCGTAGACTTCATGTCAGACGATGGAAGCCGAATTATTCGTGACAAGGATGGGCTGCTCCGGCGATATGAAAATAACGAAATGGTTGACTTAGGCTTTGTGGTTGAGGTTGAGGTCATAAAGGAGCATCTATCTCGATATGAATATGCCGACAGTAAGCTAACATCCAGAATGAAAATTCGCCAGACAAATGCAGATATTTCTGATCTTGCTGAGAGTGTTCAGAATGTAATTGGCGCGGATTCTCCAATCAATCTGTATGCCACAGTTATTGAAGAGCTGGCTGGCAGATTGCTGGGGGCAATTAAAGCGCAGCTTACCCCGGACAAGTTTGAGCTTCTGATTAAGTGGTACTTTGAAAAGCTCGGAGCATCCCGCACATTGCGCCCCGGCAAAAGCAGCTCCGACAAGTGGGACGGTGCAGATGTTGACATAGTTGCCGAATTTGACGCCTTGAAGGTTGTATTTTATATTCAGGCAAAACTCCACGACGATGTTACCTCCCAGTGGGCAGTTGAACAGATCTCAAAGTACAAAGATCAGCACGAGGTGTCTTTCGGCGAGTATACCGCTATTCCATGGGTAATATCGACAGCCAACGCTTTTTCAGCCGTTGCAATTACAATGGCACAGGAAAGCAATGTACGTCTGGTCACAGGTGGAGAATTTGGACGAATGCTAATTGACGCAGGAATTACGAATATTAACAGGGCGTTTGAGTAGACACAAAACGCGGCGGCTTGAAAACCGTTCCGCCTACTATGAAAAAGGAGATCGGCGCAAGCGGGCACACTGGCTTATCATCCCGTGGTGCTGCCATTGAGAGCGTTGCACCGCAGACGAAAGATTTGAGCGAAACCGCGTTTTACGCTTTTGCCGGACAGGTCTTTGACTGTCGCATCGACCACCGCAGCTTTGAACGTCAGGGTGTGGAGCAGATACCCACCCAGCACGAGGATCCCGCTACATTCCTATGACGGACGAGGTTTACCAAAGCCTGCAAAATATCCTCTCCCGCCGCAAGTGCGTGAAAACAGAGACGATCATCGACGGGTACAGCGGTTTTCTTATGCTGGATAAGAACGACAGTCCGAAGGTTGCCCTGCACATCGAGAATGAAATGCGCTGGGCAATGAAGAAGTATCAAAAACTGCACCCGGACAAGCCTCTGCCGCACATCACGCCCCATGTATTCCGGCATACCTTCTGCACGAACATGGCGAACGCTGGCATTGACATCAAGACCTTGCAGTATGTCATGGGACATTCCGATGTGGGCGTCACGCTGAATGTTTACACGCACGCGAGCTATGACCGCGCCGCCGAGCAGATGGCAAAGATCATTGATTTCAAAGGGCTTGCCGCGCCGGAGCCACAGAGAAAATCAGGTTGAAGAAGTCACAGCCACTACACCAACTACTACACCTTTTGCCCGAAAATCTGCGTAGAGTTACGGAAATATGCGTAGGTTTCCGGCACAACAGCAAAAATGAGAGAAGCGCCAAAAACCATGAAATATCAGGGTTTGGAGGCTTTTGAAGGGATATAAAAGCAATGACAAAAATTTTATTCGTTTGCCACGGTAATATCTGTCGTTCGCCTATGGCTGAATTTGTTATGAAAGATTTAGTCTCCCAACGCAATTTGGATGGCGTTTTTCACATTGAATCGGCAGCCGTAAGCGATGAAGAATATAATAATCCTGTCTATCCGCCGGTGCGCAAGTTGTTGGCTGCTAAAGGCATAAGTTGTACTGGAAAACGAGCTCGCACTATGAATAGTGAAGACTATGCCAAATTTGATTATATTGTCGGTATGGATCGCTCCAATATGCGCTATATGCGTCAAATTTGCGGCGGCGATCCAGAAGGCAAACTTAGTTTGCTAATGGACTACACCAAGCGTTCCGGCGATGTGGCCGATCCTTGGTATACACGAAATTTTGAAGCCACTTGGAAAGATGTTAATGAAGGTTGCCAAGCCTTGCTGGAACAGCTTATATAGACATTGACATATGCTGTCTACTTTTTTGTTGATGCTATCAGAGAAAAATAAGCGAAAAATATATCTTTTGCATATATTTTTCTAACAATTTGCTTTATATAATGCGGGAGGTAAAAAATACTTAAAGCAAAACTTTAGGTTGGGGGACGGATTATAAATCAAGGTAGGAGAGTGCTTAAATGTTCGAGAAAAACGTTAATATTTACGACGTTAAAGAGATTAGAACTAGGACTACCGTTTACTTCGGTGTAGGCGCCATTGACAAGATGGTCGACATTGCTAAAGTTTTGAAGTCCAAAGGCGTAGACAAAGTGATCGTTATGTCCGGTCGTCGTGCTTATAAGCTTACCGGCGCTTGGGATCATGTAGAAAAAGCCTTAAAAGATGCGGGCATTGGCTATATCAACTACGATAAAGTAACGCCTAACCCCACTACTCACCATGTAAATGAAGCTGCTCAGATGGCTCGTGAGTTTGGTGCCAAGGCCGTTGTTGCTATTGGCGGCGGTTCTCCTACCGACGCCGGCAAGTCTGTAGCTATTCTTTTAGAGTATCCCGACAAGACCGCCAATGACATTTACGAGTTCACCTTCACACCCGAGAAGGCTGCTCCTATTGTTTCTATCAACTTAACTCACGGTACCGGTACCGAAACTAACCGCTTTGCCGTAGTTAGTGTTCCTGAAAAGAACTTTAAGCCAGCTATCGCTTACGATTGCATCTATCCTATGTTTGCTATCGACGATCCGCAGCTTATGGTTAAGTTGTCTCCCGATCAGACCAGATACGTCTCTATCGACGCTGTCAACCACGTAATTGAAGCTGCCACTTCCAAGGTACTTTCCCCTTATACTATTACTTTGGCTCGTGATGTCATCCGCTTAGTACATAAGTACTTGCCCATGGCTTTGCAAAATCCCGAAGATTTGGAAGCCCGCTACTACTTAGCCTATGCCGCTATGATTGCCGGCGTATGTTTCGATAATGGTATGCTCCACTATACTCACGCCTTAGAGCATCCGCTTAGCGGCGTAAAGCCTGAGCTGGCTCACGGTCTCGGTCTTTCCATGCTCTTGCCTTCCGTTATTAACGTGATTTACAAAGATAGAGCTCACATCTTGGCCGATATTTTGGCTCCTATCAACCCCGATTTAGCTGGCGAAGCTTCTGAAGCTTACTTGGCTGCTAAGTCCGTGCAGGATTGGTTAGTTTCCGTGGGCGTGCCTCAGAAACTTACTGACGAAGGTTTCACCGAAGCTGATGTAGATAAGCTCACCGATTTGGTCTATAACACTCCTTCTTTGAGTGGACTTTTAGATATCGCTCCTTCGGGCAACGGTCGTGAGATTGTAGAGACTATCTACAGAACTTCTCTTCAGCCTCTGTAAGCTGTAAGAAAAAAACTGTGAAGCTGCTTTAGCTTCCTAGAAGGCGTCGCACTCGCTGGGCCTAAGCTCGGAGTGCGGCGCTTTTTTTTGTCTCTCGATTGTAGCTTGCTTGCACCGCAAGCCTAAAATTGCTACTATGTTTGGCAAGGTTTTGCAGCTTCTTGCTCAAAATAGGGTAGGTATTAAGTTAAGCTCTTGCTCCGTTTTTGATAGCGGTCGGGAGCGGCTTTTTCGATCGTTCGCTCGGAGAGTGGCCCTTTTAGCTAAAAGGAGTACCCAAATTCGGGTGGGCTGTTTTTTTTAGATTAAATATAAGACCAGAGGTTAAAATATGAACACCAGATTTCCCAATGTGGATCCTCGCGCCTCTTTGCCATCTTTAGAAGAAGAGACTCTCAAGTTTTGGAAAGAAGAAAATATATTTGCCCAGTCTTTAGAGATACGCGAAGGCGCCCCCGAATTTGTCGTCTATGACGGCCCGCCTACCGCTAATGGTAATCCTGGCGTTCATCACGTTCAAGCTCGCGCCTATAAAGATTTATTCCCTCGCTATAAAACTATGCGCGGTTTCAAAGTACGCCGTAAAGCCGGCTGGGACTGCCACGGTTTGCCTGTAGAAATTGAAGTCGAAAAACGCTTAGGCTTTTCCGGCAAGCCAGCTATTGAAAAATACGGCATTGAGCCTTTTTGTAAAGAATGCCGCAGCTCCGTAATGACTTACGAAGGTGCTTGGCGTAAATTAACCGAGCGCATCGCTTATTGGACAGACTTAGATAATTGCTATATGACCATGAGCAACAACTACGTCGAAAGCGTATGGTGGTCATTAAAAGAGCTGTGGAAAAAAGGCCTGCTCTATTTAGGCTATAAGGTAGTGCCTTACTGCGCTCGCTGTGGAACGCCACTTTCCAGTGCTGAAGCCGGTTCCGCTTATAAAGATGTAGAGGATCCTTCCCTTTACGTGCGTTTCCCCTTAAGTGAGCCGGAAAAGCTCGGCTTGCCTGCCGAAAGTGCCCTTTTAGTTTGGACAACTACTCCTTGGACTTTGCCAGGCAACGTAGCTGCTTGCGTTCATCCCGACTTAGAATATGTTGCTGCTAAGCTTGAAGATGGTCGCGTGCTTATTTTGGCTCGCACTTTGTTGCGCCAGGCTTTAAATTTAGATGCTGAAGCTCCCGAGCCCGAAATTTTAGCTTCTTTCAAAGGCTCCGACTTAGTTGGCACTAAATACAGCGCTCCTTACAAATGGTACGATTTCGGCGAAAAAGTCGGCCATCGCGTAGTTAGCGGCTCTTTCGTTACTTCCGAAGACGGCTCCGGTATTGTCCACATTGCTCCAGCTTTTGGTGCTGACGACTTAGATGTTGGCCGTAAAAATGATTTGCCTATCGTCCATCCTGTCAAAACTGATGGCCATTTCCGCGACGACGCTCACTTTGTAGCTGGCCTGTGGTTCAAAGACGCCGATCCCAAAATTCTTGAAGATTTGAAAGAGCGCAAATTGCTCTTCCGCATCAAGAAGTATGCCCACTCTTATCCTCATTGTTGGCGTTGCGGTACTCCTTTGCTTTATTACGCTACAGATTCTTGGTATATCAACAATACCAGCTTACAAAAGCGCTTAATTGAGAAAAACCAAGAGATCGACTGGCATCCTGCCCATATTAAGAATGGTCGCTATGGCGATTGGCTCAACAATTTGGTAGACTGGGCTATTTCTCGTACCAGATATTGGGGCACTCCTTTGCCTATTTGGACTTGCGAAGAATGTGGCGAGCGTGAGACTATTGGATCTTACGCCGAATTGGCTGAGCGTGCCGAGCAAGATATCGATATCCATGCTGCCGATTTCGATCCTCACCGTCCTTACGTTGACAGAATTACCTTTAAGTGCCAAAAGTGCGGCCATACTATGCGTCGTGTACCTGATGTAATCGATTGCTGGTATGATTCTGGCTCTATGCCTTTTGCTCAGTTGCACTATCCCTTCGAAAACAAAGAGCTTTTTGAAAAGTCTTATCCTGCCGATCTTATCTGTGAAGGCTTAGACCAGACTCGCGGTTGGTTCAATTCTTTGCACCAGTTGGGCGTTATGCTCTTTGACAAAATTGCTTATAAGAGCGTAATTTGTCACGGCTTAGTTTTAGATGGCCAAGGCGAGAAGATGTCTAAGAGCCGCGGCAATGTTGTCAATCCTTGGGACGTTTTGCAATCTCAGGGCGCTGACGCTATCCGTTGGTACCTTTACACTTCCGCGCCGCCCGAATTGAGCCGCCGTTTCTCTGCTGAGTTAGTGGCCGAAGCGTCTAAACATTTGAGCACTTGGTGGAATACTTGGCAATTCTTCCTCTTAAATGCCAACGTGGCTGAAGTCGATTTAAGTGTGCCTGCCGCTCCCGAGAGCTATACCGATTTGGACAAGTGGATCTTGGCTCGTTTGCAGCAAACTATTAAAGCTGTCAGCGATTATTTAGACGTTTACGATTTAACTAAAGCTGCCAAAAATTTGGAAAACTTTGTTGATGTACTTTCCAATTGGTATGTACGTTTAAACCGTCGCCGCTTCTGGGAGAACGATTCGGCTGCTTATCATACGCTTTATGAGTGCTTAGTCACTTTGGCTAAGTTGCAAGCTCCTTTCACGCCTTTCTTAGCTGAAGAAGTGTGGCGTAACTTGGTTCCCAGTGTGGATCCTAAAGCTCCCAAGAGTGTTCACTTAGCTTCTTGGCCCAAGTTTGACGAAAGCAAATTTGATGCTCAGCTGTTGCAAGACGGCAACACCGCTATGCAAATTATCTCTATCGGCCGTTCTGCTCGTGTAGCCTCCAAGCAAAAAGTGCGCCAGCCTTTGTCTGAAGTGCTTATTGGTGTTACTACGGAAGCTGACCGCCGCAGTGTAGAGCGTTTCCGTGATTATGTACTTGATGAGCTTAATGTTAAGGCTATTAAGTTTATCAGCGCTGAGCAAAACTTCTTAGACTATATCGTCAAGCCCAATTTGCCCACCGTCGGCCCCCGTTATGGCAAACTTTTAGGCGCTATTCGCAAAGAACTTTCTGGCGAAAAGGCTAAAGAAATTGCTTTACAATCTTTGGATGGTAAAGAAGTCAAGCTTGATATTAACGGTACCGAAGTTGTTTTGACTCCTGCCGATTTGTTAGTGGAAGTAAAATCTCCTGAAGGTTACGCCACTTCTGTGGAAGGCTCTTTCATTGCTGCAGTTTCTACGGTTATTACTGAAGAATTGTGCTTAGAAGGTTTGGCCCGCGATCTGGTGCGCAATATTCAGGAATTGCGCAAGAGCTCCGACTTTAAGATCAACGATCGTATCGACACTTGGCTCGAAGGCGCTTGGGACGATTTACTTAAAGCTGTTGAGGCTCATCGTCAGACTATCATGAGCGATACCTTGAGCTTAAGTTTAACGACTGACGAAGCTGCTCCCGCTGATGCCAACTCTGTAGAGACTGAATTTGTGAAGAAAGGCCCGAAAGTTCGTATTTTCGTGCGTCGTCACCAGTAATTAGGTAGGTTAGGACGTCAGAAGCCTTGAAAGCCCCAGCCACAAAAAGCGGGCTTTTGAGGCTTTTTTATATTTTTAGGCTGAGTTTGGCTGAGTTAAGGAAAAAACATGAACCGTACAGAGTGGACAGATCCTTTCAATTCTTTTAATTCATGGAAAGGATTGATGTATAAAAAACACTACGATTCTATAGCAAAAGGTATTTTACCGCCTCCAGTTGAGGCTAGTATCGACCCGAGTTACCTTTGTAACGTAGATTGCATCTGGTGCAACTCCAGGCGTATTTTGCATACCGACTTGGCTTCTCAACTTATGACTGAAGAGCATTTAGAGCGCTTATGTAATTTCCTCATTGAGTGGGGAGTAGAAGGCTTTTGTTTCGCCGGCGGAGGAGAACCTACGCTCAATCCAGCTTTATGGCATGTTTTGCGCAACATCAAGTCTGCCGGTCGTCAGAGTGCTATTATTACCAATGGTATAGCCATGAATACTAGGCAAAAGCGAGAAATTGCGGCTCAGACTTGTCGTTGGGTGGGATTCTCTCTAGATGCAGCTACTCCTGAATGTTTCAGTCACGTTAAGTGTGTCGATCCTAAATTTTTTGATATAGTGATTGATAATATTGCTTCTATTGCCGATATTGTACGTGAACAAAATTTGCAATGCAAATTAGCTGTAAAATATTTAATCCATCCGGAAAATACTCATGAAATTGCAGCAGCTTGTGCTATAGCCAAAGAATTGGGTGTAGCTCACTTCCATGCTCGTCCGGCGGCATCGGAAAATATTGAAGGTCAGTCGCAAGTGCTCAACTTTAATATGGGCGCAATAAATGAACAACTGGAAGAGTGTCTAGCTATGCAAACTGACAACTTTAAAGTATTTGGTGTACGCCACAAATTTAGTTCTACTTTTAATGTTGAACATGGTTTTTCGCGCTGTATTTCTGCTCCATTGTGCATTCAATGTGGCGCCGACGGTAATGTTTACTTATGTAACGACTGGCGCGGTAATGCCAATTTCTGTTTAGGAGCTCATTATCCAAATCCTGAACAAATTCTTGATTTTTGGGGCTCAAAAGCTCACCTCGATCTAATGCGTCGCGTTAATGTTGATAAATGTCCGCGCTGTACTTATGGTATTTATGCTAAACAAATAGAACATGCTGTCGAAGAGGACGCTATGTGTTACGCTTTCCCTTAAAGTGAAAAAAAACTGCTCAGCAAAATAAAGGCGCGGCGGGTAGAAACTACGCCGCGTTTTAACAAATATGTTTGGCCTAGTAAAAACTAAAGTAGTGGCACGGTGTGAGAGAATGGCATCTGTATAATGTCAAAAATATTTGCCAAATAGGCAAAGGTAAAGTCATCTTTGTTCATGAACTTCCCGAGTGCTGCGTTATGTGGCGGCATAGATTGTGCAGCCTTAGTAGCTGTTTACTCGTGGTAAATATATCAATTGGAGAATTGTTAGATAATGGACAATAAAAACACATTTCGTTTTGCAACTTTGGTTGCTACTGTCGGTTTAGGCGTAGGTCTGCTGGCCGGTGGTTGTGGTGATGGTGGTTCAACAACTCCCAATCCTTTGGGAACTACCGACTATAAAGTAATTTTCCAGTATAACTCTTTAGCTCAAGAATTAGGCCGCACCGATGTGCAAGCCGATATTGTCAAAGTAAAATACGCTTTTTACGGTACTATCGACAATAAAGACTTTATTACCAATGCCACTAAAGCTTATGAATTTAAGCATGAAAGTGCCAACCAAGAGCGAGATATTGAAGTTGGCCAATTAGTTGCTGAAGTTTCTGGCGTCTCTGCTGCTTACTACGATAAAGACGATAAGCTTATAGCTGTAGGTTATAACGATATCGATTGGCAAGGTAGCAAAACCGTTACTATTGCCAATCCTGACTTATACCGTATAGGTCAAGATAATGACGGGCTTTCTTTGACTTCTTTCGATCCTACTACTGGTGATGATAAATTTGTCTTTAAGCCTGGCGAAGGTGTAGGCTTAAGCTTTGAACTTCTTCCCAACGGTGATACAGAAAATACCTACGATTTAACTCCTTTTGCCACTTTCGGTAATTTAAATGATATTAACGATGAAAAAGTAGTAGTACTTACGGCTGATCAAAACAGCTTCCACGGTAACTTTATTGCTGCTGCTAATGGTACGGTAGCTCCTCAAGCCACTATAGATTCAGCCATTTCTTATACTGCAGTTGATCCTATTTACGTTACAGAGCAAACGGTTAACGGCATTGAGCTTAGTCCTGCCAACGAAGATATTACTGTAGCCGATAAAAACTTCGGTATTGCTTATATCGTTAAAAAAGATGCTAATGGCCAGGATATTCCTAATGCCACTTTAGGCAAAAAGATTTTAGAAGCTGAAGGAGCTTATGGCGATTTGACTCTGGGTGTCGACGAAGTGCCTATGAAAGCTATCGCTATTTACACCAATGAAGAAGGCAAAGGCCCTCAGCCCGAAGGTGTCGACCTTATTAACGAAGTTGAACTGACTACTGCCTTTAGTGAAGGTACCGATGAGCCTTTACTTAAAGCTAATAATGGCACTTTAGTTGCTACTGGCACTGTTGCGGAACGTACTTGCGATAGTTATACAGTAACTGCCAAATACGGCGATTTTACTGACAGCAACCGAGTGATCGTTTCTTATACCGAGCCCGAGCTTTGCTTTGCCTGGTATAATGATGATGAGAAATTGGCTTATGCTGAATCAGATCGCCATTATAGTAAGACTTTAGAATTATATGTTGTAGGTCGTTTCAGACTTACTGATTGGAGTTACGGAGGCTATCAAAGTAAGCCTTTCTTTATTGACGAAAGCTTGGTTGGTAAGAACGAGTATCCCAAAGTTATTGTAGAAAATGAACCTGCCTGTGATTCTGATATTATTAAACGTGCTGATGATGGCAGTAATAAATATACTGTAAATATGGGCAGACCGACTGATATTGACCATGAAATAAAAGTTGGCGCCTTTAAGATTGGGATGCCGAAATTTGTGCCTTTCAAAATTACTGGCTTATTCTAATCATTAATGTAGACAAAAGCGCTACATGCAAAAGTGGCGGGCGTAAATTAAATTTATAGCCGCCTAAAACGTTCGTTATACCCACCGGAGCAAACTTTATCGCGTTAGCGATGTTTTCAGCGGTATAACGAACCAAAAAACGTGGCTATAAATTTAACACAAACATACATAGCGCAAAATGCTAAGTGCATAAAATCTGCACTCGCTTACTTGTTTTGTTGCGTAGTTTTTTATTGTGGAAACGCTAATTAGTGTTCCGCCCAACGGCGGCTCTTCCAGGCTCGAACTGGCCTGACGGCCAATATTCTTCGCCTTCCATCGCCACTGCCTCCGCCTATTGGCTAAAAAGCTACGAATGTAACTGGGTTGCGCAACACAAATGAAATTTATAGCCGCCTCAAAACGTTCGTTATACCCCCGGAGAAAACTTTATCGCGTCAGCGATCTTTCGAGGAGGGATATAACGAACTAAACAACGTGGCTATAAATTTAGCGCTAACATGCACGCGCCATAAGCGCAAAAGGCAAGTGCGGCGAGTACAATAACGTCGCGCTTTCTCAAATGCTAGCGGCAATTTGGTGAAGCTGCACTTATCAAGAGCGATGTAATAAAAAGCATCCTTTTAGCCCTACTAATAACCGATATAAATTTACGCCTGTTATACGCTCTATATACTTAAACGCTTGTTGTCCAACGTATACAGTCCATCCGCCATATTCGCATGTTTTTATAGCAGAAGGCAAATTATCATCTCTAAAAATTAGCATAATAGGTTTGAAGCCGAAGTTTTTTAATATATTGCTATTTTGTCTTTAAATTGCAATATTAAGTTGAACACCCTTTCATAGCTTGTTATGAGTTGAGTATATTGCTTAATTCATCGTCAAAACTTTCTTGCGCTGTTCTATAA
>SFMI01000215.1 GCA_004554425.1 Candidatus Saccharimonadota bacterium
GACAGCTTTTTCACCAGCTTTTTCAGCTTTGTCACCATCTTTGGTGGCTTCAGCAGCGGCAGCTTCAGCATTTTCAGCACCTTCAACGGCTGCAGCTTCGTCGTCTAAAGAAGCTACATTGAGAGCTCCGAAAGCGTTAATGGCTTCAGAACCAGACAAAGAAATTGAATCGTCGGCCGCAAAGCCGAATACACTATTGGTAGGCGCAGCAGAAGAAGTGCTGGGCATATTGGCGGAAATACCGGATATTCCTAAAAAGCTTGAAATCTTATCTAACGACATTCAGTAATCTCTCCTAATCCCTTGTAAACGAAAAGAGGCGGCACATACTTGCACCTTTTCCACTCGTATTGCCTTCATTATCAGTTATGCAAAAAAATTTATCTACGATTAAAAAATTGTTTTAACATTTATTTAACATTAAAATATTTTAACTGCTTTTTAGAATTTTGCCATGTTAGATTGCGCCAAAAAAAGGCTCCCCAAGTACGGTAAGATCTTTTAATCTGACCGTTCAGGGGGAGCTTTTATACTATATGAGCGACCTGACTTTGAAAATTGAGACTTTCTAAATCAGGCTCATAATATTTATATTATTAGTCACCGATAGAAGTGTAGCCCAATACGCAAGCATCGTTGCGATTATAGGTTTTTACTCTTACAGAATTACTGCTATTGCCTTCAACTGTGGTAATGGTACCACTGTCAGAATCGTATTTTACTACCAAGCCAACGTGATCGGGACTGGTGCGGGAACCATCCCAATCGAAGAAGATCATATCGCCCTTCTTAGGTGAATAATCGCTGCTAGCATGGTTCCAAGTGCCTTCACTCTGCGACCAGTCGACCAAATAGTTAGTAGAATTGACATTTTTGCAGCCAGAGAAATCTTCAACACCATTTTTAGCTAAGATACCGCTAGCAAACGCAGCGCACCAAGGCCATTCTTGACAATCGAGAGCCCAGCTCTGGTTCCAGTCTTTGGTAATAGCGTTAATTTCAGAAGCATTGGCACTCTCGGTCATGCCTTCCATAGAAAGAGCCTCGTCGATAGCGGCGTCAATGCCTTTATTACCGCTAGAAGAGGTACCAGAGGCAGCGGAAGCAGCCTTTATCTCTTCCATCTTGGCTTGTACATAAGGGGCAACTTGATTTTGGTAAATGCTAGTTACGCCATTATGCCAATTTTGGTCACTGGCCCAACCGGCTTTATTTACAGCAGAAGCCTGAGCGGCAATAGAGTCAGAAGAAGAGGAGCCACCCTTCTCGCGCAAGTTGTGGAAGGTTCTGGCACCAACATTGATCTGTTTTTCCACACCAGAGAACTTAGGATTGCGAGTTGAGTTGTTGGGGTCGGAGTCGTAAGCGCCTACGCCCATCCAACCATTGATACCGACGCTACCAGCAGCGGTGCCCCAGCGGGTTTCCTGACCAGCAATAGAGACCAGAATAAGCGGATCGACGTCATTTTCTTTACCAGCCTTGACAAACAGAGCGCCAGTGCCTTCAGGAGCGGGAGAGCCTTTTTCAGCTAAGAAGCTGTCGATAGCTTTAGCCATAGCTTGTTCATTTTCGTCGGTAAGCTCTACCTTACTAATAGAACCAGCTTTGCTAGCCGAAGAAGTGGAGCCAGTACTACCCGTGCCGCCTACGCTACCGGAGCCGCCTACACCGCCGCCTCCGCCGCCATAGTTGCCACCGCCGCCGGAACCAGAGCCACCGTTATTGCCAGCAGCTTGCTGAGCAGCACCCTGGTTGGCGATTTGCTGGCCAAGTTGCTCAATCTTCTTTTGCAAATCTTCATTGCTAATACCAGTAGCTTTTTCAAAACCGCTCTTCTCATCGGCGGCCTGGCCTGCGCCTTCAGTTTTCTTAGCCTCTTCATCGGCTTTAGCTTTATCGGCCTTGGCAATTTCCTCGTCGCTCATGACTTTGCCATTTTCGTCGACGCGCTTACCTTCGGCATTGACTTGATTGCCTTCAGCATCAATCATCTTGCCGTTTTTATCTACCATGACGCCGTCAGCCAGCTTGTCGGTATCAACTTTAGCTTCACCTTTAGTATCTTCACCCTGACCGGCGGAATTCTTAGCATCGTCGGCAGTGTCTTTGGCGCTGTCGGCAGCAGCCTTATCAGCGGCGTTGGCGGCTTCGACGGTGCTTACGCCGTCTTTGGCTTGCTCAGCTTTGTCGTCAATTTGGCCAGCAGTATTTTCGGCTTTGGCAAC
>SFMI01000216.1 GCA_004554425.1 Candidatus Saccharimonadota bacterium
CTTATGAGGCTCCCTACGGAGTTGGTTATTCTGTAGTTTGCTATTTGCCTAAAAATACCGATTTTGAAGATGACAAAAATTTAGTAGATAATGTTGAGACCGATAGTGAAAAAGAAGCCGCTATAGAAAAAAACACTACTAACGTTAAAGTTGCTTCGCCATTAAATTTTATGGGGTATAAACAGGCTGGTACGGCTAAAGTTGAATTTTCCAGTTCAGCAAGTGACAAAAAAACTAAAAATGTGCTTGATCAACATTTAGAGTTGGCTCGTCGTAGCGTTGAAAATTATGTGCTTAATGGTGAGCGTTTATCCTTAAAGGAAGGTGAGTATCCTACTTTACAGAGTCCGGCAGCTGTCTTTGTTACTTTGAAAAAACAAGGACAGTTGCGAGGTTGTATAGGTAGTTTATTGCCCATAGAAACTAGTCAAGCTAAAGAAATAATACGCAATGCTATTTTGGCTTGCAGTCAAGATCCACGTTTTCCTGCTGTCTCCGCCGAAGAATTACCATTATTGCAATATCAAGTATACGTATTGGGAGAGCCTGTAAAAATTAGAGGGCCTCAAGAATTGGATCCCAAGCGTTACGGTGTTATAGTGCGCAAAGATGGACGCAGCGGGGTATTACTTCCTAATTTAGAAGGCGTGGATAGTATTGATATGCAATTGCGCATTGCTTGTCAAAAAGGTGGTATACTTCCTGAGGAGAAGCCGGAGCTTTATCGCTTTACGGCCACAATTTACAGCGAGTAGAGACACTTTTTAGGGGGAGTGCCTATGCTTTGCTTATATTCGCGGAAAAGTATATGTCTAAACAAGCTGACAAAAAATCTTCAACGACTTTAGAAGTCGGCACGGAATGTAAAACTGAAGAACAAGACTCTTCTGAAGGAGCTGATTATAAACTAGGTGATGATAGTTCATCTAGCAAAACGGCAGCTCCATTGACAGCTATGCAAGTTTCTAATGGAGAAGGGGCTCCTACGCCTGCTTATTTAGTCGCACCTTTAGATTGGCAAAGTGGTAAGGAATATTCAGCTAAAGTTGGTCATGGAGAAATTTTTCCTGAATTTGCAACAAGTGGAAAAGTCTCCCAATCAGCAAGTAACAATAAAACTTGGCAAATTCCTGTTGCTGTCGCTTGCATTGTTTTAGGCATAATGGTTGGGCTTCAATATAGAGCTCATTCAGCTAACACTCCCATTCAAGTTGATGATCGCCGTAAGATGCTTGAATTGGTGCGAACTTTGGAAGCTGAGCGCAACAGAATGTCAGCTGAAATTAGCGATTTGCGTTCTCGTATTTCCGATATGGAGACTGCCTCTAATAGAATAGGTGTTGTAGGCAAACAAATTCAAGAACAGCTTAACAACTCGCGTATTGAGGCTGGCCTTACTGGTATGAAAGGGCCTGGCATTGTGGTTGTGCTTAGCGATTCGCCTCGTACTCCGCCGGTCAGTACCGATCCTTATTTCTATATAGTGCATGATGTCGACCTAAGTGCCTTAGTCAATGAACTTTGGTCTGCTGGTGCCGAGGCGGTCTCTATAAATGAACAACGTATAGTTACTCGTTCTTCCATACGTTGTGTCGGACCTACTGTTTTGGTTAATGGTGTGCGTATTGCTGCACCTTATACGGTCAAGGGAATTGGACCGAGCGATTTGGAAACTGCCTTGCGTATGCCAGGAGGTTTTCTGGATAGTATGGCTGCTTTAATAGGCAATGGTGGACAAGTTACCATCAATCGAGCTGATGAAGTAACTATTATGCCTTATGAAGGCAGTATCGCTTTTCGCTATAGTCAATCTTTTGACAAAGATCAGGACAAAGAATAGCTTTAGGAAAGCGATTCTTGTTGTATTTTATGGGGAGGGTAAAATTGGGGGGAAGCTGTCTTTTAGTCGGGTAGTTAGGAGAAGCGTACAAACTTATGATCCTAGTTATTGTGGGGTTATTGGTAGGCTTGCTTATAGGCTGGGTGTTGCCTTTTCAAATTCCGGTTAGCGCTGCCAAATATGTGTCTGTAGCATTCTTAGCTGGTTTGGATTCTATAGTTGGTGGCACTAGATCTGGTTTAGAAAATAAGTTCAATTTTAGTGTTTTTGTGAGTGGTTTTGTCGTCAATTTACTTTTGGCAGCTGGACTCACTTGGGTGGGAGATGCTTTAGGCGTCGAGATTTACCAAGCAGCTATAGTGACTTTCGGTATGCGTATT
>SFMI01000217.1 GCA_004554425.1 Candidatus Saccharimonadota bacterium
AGCTTGTAATTTGCTAGTTTTTTGACCAATTTTGTCGCCAAAATTGCTAATAGCGATAGCTACCATAGGGCTAATAAGCAAGACCACAATAGTCATTTGCCAATCGCGCCAGAACATCCAGACAAAGCAACCAACTACCATTAAAAAGTTTTTAGTAAACTCGGAAAGTAAACTAAAAACACCCGAAGCGGTAATAACATCGGTAGTAGAGCGAGAAAGCACTTCACCGGAGCGCATTTTGTCAAAAAATTTGATAGGCAAACGCTGTAGAGAACAAAAAACGTTGTTGCGAAAATCGCGTATAGCCAATTGACCACACTGATCGGTAAGGTACTTCTGGAAATAGGTGCAAACGCCCATAATGGCCATGACAATTAAAAACAGCAAACAGACATAGTTGAGCGTGACAAACGGATTACGCCCGTCGTCATAGCTGAAAAACTGATTGAAAGCTGCTTCCTGAGCACTAACTTTTGTATTTTCGTCAGAATGCCCACTGTCAACAGGGCCAGATCCAGCCTCTACTAGTTTATCTATTGATCTATCGATATCAGCTTTCGAGGCCCCAGACTCAGCGCCATTTTCGGCTGAACTGGTGGTGCTTGCTACAAGCTGTCCCTGACCTTGTTTAGCTTTTTCGCCGTAAGGTGTAATACCAGCTTGTTTGAGCTTTTGTTCTTCCGGATGAGGCGATTGGTCTAAAACGGCAGCTATAGCCGGACTGCCTTTGGACATAAGCTCCATAATCCAACCCACAAATTTAGCTTGACACAGACGAGTACCTGTAGCTAACAAATTAAAAAGCAGCGCTATAACGACAATTTTCCAATAAGGCAAGAGATATTTGAGAACTCGTCCCAAAGTCTTAGCTAAATTCTTAAAGCTCACAATAAATACGCTTTCTGATATTTTTGCAGTCCGCAGAAGACAAACGCCTCAAAAGTCTACAACATAGCCGCCCTTTGTCAAGAAGAAGTCAGCCTTTGGCAGGTATTTTTAAGTTCAGTTTGCTAATAAGCGGCCATGTTTCGCTTTAAGTTGACCAGAGCCGTTTTGCTGGCTGCCGTCGTGTTTGTGGCTGTGCAGCTTTACTTTATCTTTACGAGCAAAATTGGAGAAATAGGGCCACTCTCTCAAGCGGACAAAAACTTGGTCTTTCAAGGCCACGATAACAAAAACTCTTCGGCTGCTTTTTTGTCTGAAATTGAGCCTGAAATAAACGAAACCAACCAAGATAAAAGCCAACCTTTACAACTTCAGCCTACTCCGGGCCGAGATCCTAAAGGCCAATTTGCCGAATCTACCAAGCAATCTAATACCGGAAATGTAGCTGTCGGTTTTGGTGAAAATGCTCCTCAAAATGTGCCTACCCGCGTCGGTATGCCTCAAGTAAATAATTCCAGCTCAATTTTTGTCGGTTCGGCTCCACCAACAGCTAAGAAGCCTTCTTCCGGAACTTTACATTTAAAATCAGCCTTGGGCAACAATTCTAACGATTCAAAAAAGGAATTAAGTCCAGCCGATTCGGCTCAGCTTACCATGCAAATGGCCCAAGCTCATTTAAGTAATTTGCCATCTTCCAATAAATCAGCAACAATCAGTCCAGGCCACTCTGACCAGTATATGCAAATGTTGCAAAAAAACAGTAAACAGCGCGTTAATAATGATTATGAACGCTGCCTAATAGCTATTATGCTTCTAGAAAAAGCTGGCGGCGAACTGGCCCTTAGTCAAATTCAGGCTCGTTATGTACTTAAGTTGATCGAAGAAGCGGAAAATGGCAAATATGCCGAAAGCCAAGCTAATGAAAAGATAGCTCAACTCCTTAGTAAAGAACAAAAGCTCTATATCAATAAAAGTCTCAGCCGCAAACCGCTATATGCCAACGGCCCCGTCGAAGACGATCCCACTCAAGCAAGTTTAAAAAAAGCTATTGAAGCTTTAGAAAAGGCCAAGCGTTGACAGCTAGCCCTCACCCATTTCTGCTCCTAATTGAGAAAACTTTATACCTTGCAACAATTCTTCTTCACCGACAATAGCCAAAAGATAGCCTTGCTTTATCATTTGTCCGGCTTTTTGCTCTTTTGTAGAAATACCGGTTTTTAAACCGCGCCGACTGCCCACAACTAAATAATCTGTATCTAATTGCACCGAAGAACTCACTATACCGCCAGTTTCTTCTA
>SFMI01000218.1 GCA_004554425.1 Candidatus Saccharimonadota bacterium
GAAAGGTGTTCAACTTAATATTGCAATTTAAATTTATAATTCTTTCAAAATATCGATAAATTCACTCATGCCAAAGGCACCGTCCAGGGCTTTTTCGGCGTCGGCAAAGACCATAAAGTATTTAAACTGATCGCCAGCAGATGCACTCCAGGATCGGCCTAAATTGATCTTTAACTTGCTATCTTCATTGGCTAAATGTTCGCCTTTAGTTTCAACTAAAACAATATTTCCATTTTCCGTTTTAATAATAAAGTCAGGATAATGCTTAGTGAATCCGTTTATAAAAAAGCCAGTATTAGCTAAATTGCGATGCCACCAGCGGATATTATTTAAATTAGTAAGCCGAAGTACCAATTCGGTTTCTAAAGAGTTCATTTCTTCTTCAGCTTTGTAAAGTGAACGAGCATAAGCCGAAGTAACTCTAGCTGGAGCAATAGCTATAGGCAATTGATAGGAAGGATGGCAGACAATTTTACCTGCAGCCAGCTGAGTATTAAAAGCTTTTTTGTAGCGTTTAGCTAAAATATCTTGGATAGTTTGCTTTATTTTGTCAGCATAACGCAGAGGATTTTTTTCTAAACGTGAAAGCTGATCGCGTTTCATGTCAGCTACAATGCGTCCAATATACTCTTCCAAATGCCTTGAGCTAACCATATTTAAACGATTGATTTTTTCTAAAATAATCGCTTTACAATAGGCGATCCTGCGCTCTGGAGGAAGAGAATCGAAATATTCTTTAAATAGAGCCACATCTCTACTCTTCATCATCAAAGCCTTAGGCAAACCACCTTCGCCTTCAATGACGTCAATTTGCATTATTTCATCTTTATCGTCTTCCTCGAAATCGATACAGCTAGTTTCTTGTCTAAAAGAAATGCCCTTAACTAAAGATTCTCGCTCTAAAAAAGCTTCTCCATCTTGCTCAAAAAGGGAACCTTCGGGAATTTTTAAGAAAAACTGAGGCAGACGCAAATTTTCAATATCTTCGCGGAATTTGGCCTTAACTGGATAAGCTTTAACTTGAGCGCGAACTTCCCGAGCCGGAACTTTGCCTAAAGAAAAATTATTTTTTGCGGCATTTTCCAAAGCTTCATCGTAAGAGCGGCTAGCTCTAGAGGCTTCTTCCAACATGAGCAACGCTTGGCTTTTAGCTTGCTCTTCACCGGAAGTTGCAGCAGCAACTTTTTCCGCTTGGCGACGCTCTAAAGCTTCACTAACGCTGGCACTATCAAAGTAGCCAAAACCTTCAAAAAATTCCTCGTCATTTTCTTCTGTGGCAAGCGTGCCGGTCTGAATATCAGTTACAGTTTCCGCTTGGGGAAGATCGGGAAGAGTTAAGCTCATAGTCATTTGGCCGGTAGCTTGAGCAGCCGACAAAGCCACTTGGTTAGATAAGCGATAGTCTTCATCACTAAAGCCGGCGTCATTTAAGCCTTTGACAATGCGTTTTATCGTTTCTTGGAAATTTTCCGAAGAAGTGAGAACGTAAGACATATTTAAGGGCTTTTCGATATTGGCAGCAGTATAAGGCAAACGCAAAATGCGACCCAAAATTTGCTCTACATCTATTTGGCTAGTGCGGTTAGCTAAAGACGCCAAAATATAAGCGAAAGGACAGTCCCAACCTTCTTTTAAAGCATTTACGGTAATAATAAAGCGAATTTTACACTTGGGAGAAAGCAAATCGACATTTTTAAGCTCGTTCACGTCGGCCGTGCGAATAGCAATTTCTTCAGCAGGAATGCCAGCTTCTACTAATTTTTGACGCAACTTTTCAAAGGTAGCGGCTTCTTCTTTGCTTTTAGGCTGAGCTTGGAAAAGCACAATGGGCCTAATGTAGCGGCCAGTAGCTTCTTGCTGCTTTTTGGCAATTTCTTCTAAATTGCGGCGCAAGTCAATAGCGTCAATCAGTACATCTTCTTGCCTATCGCGGTTATAAACAATTACTGGCAGCTTTACCATATGCTCTTTTTTAAGCTGAATGGCGTCAGTATAAGAAATAATATTGCTTTCTTTTTTAGGTGTAGCTGTCAAATCGAGCACAAAAGCAGGATTAAAGTTTTGCAACATTTCCCAGCTCAATTTAGTGCGGGCGTGGTGGCTTTCGTCGACAATAATAACCGGGTTAAGTTGGTTGATAATTTGGAAAAGGGCCGTTTCGTC
>SFMI01000219.1 GCA_004554425.1 Candidatus Saccharimonadota bacterium
AAATGAGAATTGCCCAATTTACACCAGGCCCAATAGCGAGGAGCTAAATCGCCGTTAGGATAGCTTAAAGTTTCCATAACTTCATAAGTGGCTGTGGACAAATCGCTCTGAATACGACCGCTAGAAATCAAGCTACTGGCGGCCAATTGAGATAATATTACTCTAGATTGATCACTCAAAAAGTTCCAAGTGCGGGGATTGCCGTCAGCATATAATTCCATACCGGTTTTAAAAATCGCTATAGCCTCATTCTTGATTTTAGCTTCTTCGCTCTTGCTCAGACCGTTATTATTCAAGGCAGCAGGCCAAGGACGAGCCTCGGCAAATAAAGTACAACCAACAATAAAAGCTAAAACCAAACAAATACAGCGCCAGATATACCATGTTTTTTTCATAATAGCCTCCCAAAATACAAAAAATCGCCTCCGAAAAAGCGTCAATCTTTTACTGTTCTAATTCCAATTTAGAATTGATAATATCAACCTTCCATTGTGACTTTTCTTTAACCAAAACAAAAGTGCGTGAGCCAATAGTAACTACTTCTTTATCGGTTTTTTCCTTAAACGAAAGCTTATCTAAATCAATTTTATATTCCATTTCTCCAAATGTGCCTATAAAGTAAGCTTGCCAGAAAATTTTGGCCACTTGGTTATCCGGCTCTTCAAAAAGAGCACGCATATGTTCTTTAAGCTTAGCTTCCGATTCTACTTTTTCGTCAGGATTGTTTTTATGCCAAGCTTCGGCCATAGTATCGATAATATATTGTTGACTTTCGGAAGTAATAATATTCCACGCTTCCGAGGAGCGCTCGTTGGCAATAGCGGCGAATTTAGCCAAAGTGCCAGGTACGGTATTGGCAAAGGCCTTAAGATCGTAAACCTTACTAAAAGTCAAACTAGGACGGAAAAAGGCTTGCTGATATTTACTGTAATAGATAGGAGCCAAAGCCGATCTGGGTTCTTCGATTTTTAATTCGTATTTAGTAGCTTGAAGATCTTCTAAAGTAACGGCCTTTCCGCTACCCGCTTCCTCTGCATATGCTGCGCCGCTCAAGGTACTCAAAACGGCTCCCATGGCCACTACTACTTGCCATATTTTTCTCATTATTATTATGCTCCAATTTGTAATAGCGCGATTTAGTATTGATTCTCTACCGATCTGCTGCTCAATTTGCTAAAATGTTCAACGTATGTGCAAACAAGTCTTTCAACTGGCCGCCCCTTTTCCAGCTAAAGGTGATCAGCCACAAGCTATCGACAATCTGGTCAAAAGTCTGCAAGAAGGCAAGCGCTTTGTCACTCTTTTGGGCGCTACTGGCACAGGCAAAACTTTTACAGTGGCTTCCGTAATTGCCCGCTTGGGCCGCCCCGCTTTGGTTATCAGTCACAATAAAACCTTAGCCGCCCAGCTTACGGCTGAATTTAAAGAGTTTTTTCCTAAAAACGCTGTGGAATATTTTGTCTCCTACTTCGACTACTATCGTCCTGAAGCTTATATGCCGCAAACCGATAGTTATATCGAAAAAGAATCTTCTCTTAACGATGAATTAGATAGATTGCGCCATTCAGCCATTCAGGCTGCTATAAATAGGCCAGATACTTTGTGCGTTTCTTCCGTTTCTTGCATTTACGGCTTAGGCAATCCCGAAGATTATAAGCGTATGCTTTTAGTCTTCCGTCCCGGCCAAGAAATGGATCGCGAAGCTTTGTTGCGCCAATTGGTAGATATGTTTTACACCCGCTGCGACATACTTAGCAGTGGCACTTTTCGCCTAAATGGCGAAACTTTGGACATTTATCCAGTTGACGAAAATAAAATTTACCGCATAGAATTTTTCGGCGATGAAGTAGATCGCATGTACGAGCTGGATACGCTCAATTTTAAGGTTATTTCTAAACCAGAGCGCATTGTGGTTTCTCCAGCTAAAATTTATGTTCTTCCTCACGAAAAAATGGAAAAAGCCATCAATTCTATTAGAGAAGAGCTTACCGATCACTTAAAAACTCTGCGCCAAGAGGGCAAACTTTTGGAAGCTGAACGCATAGAGCAGCGCACCAATTACGACTTAGAAGTATTGCAAGAATTGGGCTATTGCCCAGGTATTGAAAATTATTCCCGCCATTTAACTGGCAGAAAGCCTGGAGAACCTCCCTATACTTTA
>SFMI01000220.1 GCA_004554425.1 Candidatus Saccharimonadota bacterium
GGTCTGGAATAGGGATATGACAGAGGAGCTTTTCTCTATGATTGAAGGACTCCACTTCCACACTCTCTGCGAACAAAATTCCGATGCGCTTGAAACTACTTTAAAAGCAGTTGAAGAGCGCTTCGGTGATGTCCTTTCACATATGAAATGGCTAAACATGGGCGGTGGCCACCATATTACTAAGGAAGATTATGATAGAGATAGGCTTGAGAGGCTTATTAACTATGCGCAAGATAAATGGAAATTGCGTGTTTGTCTCGAGCCGGGCGAAGCTGTCGCTTTAAATGCTGGCTATTTGATCAGTCGAGTGCTTGATATTGTAGAAAACAACGGTATAAAAATTGCCATTCTAGATACCAGTGCCGCTTGTCATATGCCTGACGTTATAGAAATGCCTTATCGGCCTCCGTTGCTTAATGAAGAGGCTTCGGCAAACGAGGGTTATACGTATCGTTTGGCTGGGCCGACTTGTCTGGCTGGGGATATTATTGGCGAATATCGTTTGGCTGATAAGCTCCAAGTTGGTGACTTAGTTATATTTGGCGATATGGCCATATATACTATTTGCAAAAACAATACTTTTAATGGCATGCCTTTGCCCAATATCTATAAAATTGACTTAAACGGAAAGTTAAACCGTTTGACTGACTTCGGTTATAGCGATTTTAAGATGAGATTGGGAAGTCACCATGATAGTTAAGTTATACTAATTAAGCTTTCTGCGGCCATAAAATAAAGCGTGGTCCTTCTTGGCCATTTTGGCCTGTAGCTATAAAGCCAAGTTTATTTAGAACATTTTGCGAAGCTTTATTGTTAGGCTCCGTCTCTGCTTCCACAGCTTGCACGTCACTTTGCCGCAAAGCCCAAGCGCAAACGGCCCTTACGCCTTCAGTGGCATATCCCTGGCCCTGATACTGTTCAATAATGCCATAGCCAACTTCCACTCGGCCATTTTGAGCAGGCCCTTTAAAACCAGCGTCGCCAACTTGTTGGCCGTTCTCTTTTAAGCACATTTTCCAAGATGTGTACCAAATGTAATCTTGGACGTGCTGTTGGCATCCATCGAGCATTTCTTGATAAGCTTGGCTTAGCTCAGGAACTTTTTCTCCATATATAACTACAAGCTTAGCCAATTCTTCAAAAGTCATAGGCTCTATCACTAATCTAGGCGTTTCCAGTTTATGTATATTATCCATTTTTATTACCTCAGCAAATTGTAGAATTTATCGATAAATATTCATTAAGTTTCTATTCTTGAAAATTCACCATAATATGGTGATTTCTTGCCTAATAAAGGGAAAAAACTATGTTGAAAAGAAGCTGGAAGCGATAATTATCGGGCACATTTTGGCTGATTGTCCAACCGATTTTGTACTGCATTATAAAATAAGAGGTAGTTTCGTGCTAAATCAAACCGTTTACAGCGAATATGTAAAAATTTTACGTGAAGAATTAGTAGAAGCTATGGGGTGTACAGAACCTATTGCTTTAGCTTTTGCTGGCGCCAAAGCGCGTGAAATTTTAGGCGCAGTTCCTGAACGCATTGTGGCTAAATGTAGTGGCAATATGCTTAAAAATGTGCGTTGTGTGGTTATTCCTAATTCCGGCGGTATGGTTGGTATCGCCACGGCAGTTTGGCTGGGAGTTCTGGGCGGTAATGCTTCTGCGGAAATGGAAGTTCTAAAAGATACCGACGATGAAGCTAGACGTCTTATGCGCGAGCAAGTTGAAGCTGGCACTTGCAAAGTAGAACATTTAGAATCGAATATCCCTTTGCATATAATCATCGAATGCTACAAGGGAGAAGAGAACGTCAAGCTAGAAATTCGCCACTCTCATATTAACGTTGTTAATATTGCCAAAAATGGAAAAACTATTTTCCAAAAAGACGATGATAAAGAATATAGCGCCGTTAATCCTGCCGATCGCTCTTTGTTAAATTTGCCCGATATTAAAGAATTTGCCGATACGGTACAAATTGATGACGTTAAAGCTTTGCTTGATAGGCAAATTAATTGCAATATGGATATAGCTTACGAAGGCATGTCCGGTAATTTCGGTGTAGGCTTGGGCAGAATTATTAAAAAGTCCTATCCCGAAGGAGTAGTCACCCGTATGAAAGCTTATACAGCGGCT
>SFMI01000051.1 GCA_004554425.1 Candidatus Saccharimonadota bacterium
TCCAGGCTCTGTTCCCGGAGGGATTACAGCGCCATAATAGTGTTTTGCATGTTCAATAAATCCTGAGAAGCCGATTTTGATATTGCCGATTTCTTCAACGCTCTTAACACTTGTAATTATAAAGGCAAACATACGATAAGTCAACAATAATTTTTTTTATTACAAATCACTAATTTACAATATTATTTTAGATGTAATACACAAAAAATGTGTAAAGATATACAATTTTTGTGTAAACAATACAAGGTAAAACGGATATTCAAAAGAAAACAATAATTGTGATAAAGAAAATTTCAGACGTAAGACAAATGGAGTTTTTGTCCAAAGCTCCCATATATCTGAGTCAGGGCGAAGCTGCCGAGTTTATGCATGTCTCCGTCAGAAATTTGCAATATTGGGAAAGTGTCGGGTTATTACATAGAGAAGGACGTAATAACGGGCGAGGGGCGCGTTATACGCGCTGGGATTTGATAGAAATAAACTTTATTCGGAGTTTAATTTGTGAGTGTGGTTTTACTGTCAACTCACTTAAGGATAAGTTGGCTTTATTGGAAAGTCCGTATTATTACGACCCCGATGATATTATTTGGGACAATTGTGCTCATTGCTGGTGCAGCCGTTCAGATATAGCATGTCAGGAGCTGAGCCGAGTCAAACATGCCTTTATGCCTTATGTATGCCAAATTTTTGAAAGCATAGCTCAAAAAGATGAGCGAGAAGTTACTCGAGAAATTATCAATATTTTGCGCTCTTTAGTTAGAGGACATCGCCCCGATAAGACTTAACGTATTTAGATCAGTGAAAGAACTGGAGCCGTTTCGTGTCTTGTTTTGAGGCAGCTTTTGGGTCCTAAATGTTAACATGCTCAGAAAGCTAATATTCCGATAAAATCGGAATTCTGCAATTTTTCGGGGGCTATTATTAACACGTTTTTTACTTGATTGTTACACTGTATCAATAAGCTATAAATAAAATTCAAGAGTGGGGGGCTGTGTATAAATCAGCCCGCAGGTTGCCAACGCACAGCCCAAACAGAACTTTTTCTGCTTTGAAATTTCACTCTTGGAAGTAAGGAGGTAGCTTATGCAAATGCTGAACAGCGTATCGTCGGCTTTGTCCAATGTCGGAAAAAGCATTGCGCAATCCTCCAATTCCGGTTCTGCGTCTCCTTTCGGAAGAGGAGCCAACGGAGCTAATACGAGTTTTGTTGCTCGTGGTACGGCTACTTCTCAATTTCAGCCTGGACAAAATTTGTTTGGTCAAGTGGTCGGACGCGAACAAAATGGAAATTTCACTTTGCGCTTTGGCAATACTACTTTACAAGCTAGTGCCAAGTTGCCCTTTAATGTGGGACAGCAACTTAATGTAACCGTTTCCGGACAGCAGCGCGGTATGCTCACCCTAGATATGGCCAGCACTCCGTTTTCTTCACTTAATAGCGAAACAGTTACCCAAACTTTGGTTCAGCTCAATTTGCCTATGTCCGAAGGTAATTTTATGTTGGCCAGCTCCTTAGTTGAACATGGCGCTCCGCTTGATAAAGCAACTTTCCAAAGTATGCAAAAAGCTTTGGCTCAATTGCCGCCTACTTCCGATCCGGCCGTTTTTAGCTCCAGAGTTGGAGCGACTCTGTTTTTGCAAAACAGTCAGTTGCCGGTTACTGGCCGCAATATTCTTCTTTTGAGCACTTTTCTGGCTCAGAACCCCCAGGTCACCCAACAGCTTTTCAATATTCAAAGTGAAGTCAAACGCCTGATAAACAACCCTGGCAATATGTCTTCCAAAGCTTTAGAAATTCTGAACCAAGTTCCAGGATTATTGGGAGAGATGGTTTTGGAACCGGGCGGAAATCTGAAGGGTACTGGTAAGTCCAGTGGCAAGGCTGCCTTGCTTTTTGACATGGCTAAACAAGCTGGCATTGAGACTAATTTAGGCTTGGTTGGCGGTGGCGAATCTGACTGGGAACTTCTGGCTCTGTTGCGAGAATTGCGCAAATTTACAGATGCTCAAGATGCTTCTCTAAGTGCGCTTTTCAAAAATTGTCAAAATTGCGAAGATAACTTACAAGCCCAGCGTTTGATAAACCAAGGAAAGCCAGATTCTTCTTTCGGTTTCTACTATATGCAAATTCCCTTGCGTCATGAGTTTGGTGAATCTGCCGAAGTTTGGATTCGTTATCGCTGGAAAGAAGAAGATGGCAGTCGCGTAGTCGATATTGACGATTCTCATTTGGAATTTATCGTCAAAACCGATTCTTTAGGAGAGCTTTTCTTCAGTTTAGATACCGGCGCTGGATATGTAGAGCTAACAGCTAAGTCAGATGATAAATCTGTTGTCAGTTGTCTGGAGGCTTATCTTCCTGTCTTGCAAGAGCGTATTGAAGAATTAGGTTGGAAAGTCGGTTTTTTTGAAGCTATTCTCCATGACAATGTCGGCGGCCATGAGCTTATGGGCTGTCAAGAACTTTCTTCTTTGGAGGGCGTCAATGTGCAAGCCTGACATCGCTAAAGTTGCCGTCAGTGTAGCCGTTTCTCCTGAAGATGGAGCTACCAAAGTGGTTAGCTCGGCTGTAGGCCAAAAGGCTGTCGAGATGGTAGAACAAGCTGAAAAAGAAGGATTGAGCGTTACGCAAGATCCTCAGCTGGTGGGAGAATTGCTCAAAGAGCAGGGCAGTAAAGCGGCTATAAGTCCTCAGCTTTACGAACTTATGGCCACGGTTCTAGACTTTACTCAAGAATTGAGTGATTTAAAAGCAGGGCGCTTTGCTCAAGAGCCCGATCAAGAATGAGTTCTGTACGCCGGAGGCCTCGGTAAAAAGAGGGGACAAAGGATTTCTATAGAAACGAAAATTTGGGTTCGTATAAGGACGCGGACCACATAGTCGGAGGTGTTCTAATGCTTGAAGGGATGAGAATGGCTGCTCAGGGTATGATGACCCAAGCCGCTAAACAAGATGTCATCACTAATAACTTGGCCAATGTAGGTACCGCTGGTTTCCGCAAGGAAAGTGCCCAGATTACCTCTTTTAACGAGATCCTCAATCGTGAAGTCGGTGGCATGGACGGCATGACCCAGTCTTCTTACGAGATCTCTACCGCTCCCGGTATGGAAGTTTCCGGTAAGCTCTACACCAGCTCGGTGACTCATAACGCTCAGGGTTCATTGAAGGAGACCGGCAACCCCTTTGATATGGCCTTGGATGATAACGGACGCGGTTTCTTCACTATCCAAACCAAAGACGGAGTACGCTTTACCAGAGCCGGTAATTTCCATCTCTCTACCAATGGTGAATTAGTCACTGCCGATGGTTCTCAAGTAATGGGTCATCGCGGCCCCATCAAATTACAGGGCAGCAACTTTACCGTTTCCAACGACGGTGTGATTTCCAGCGACGGTCGCCCCATTGACAAGATCTTGGTAGCCGTTTTCGACAATACCGACCAATTGAAGCGCACCGGTGACAACCAGTTTACCGCCACAACCAAAGTCAGCGCTACTAACGATTTCCAGCTCAAACAGGGATACGTAGAGCAGGCTAACGTCAACGCTTTAACCGAAATGGTCGACTTGATGATGGTGACGCGTAACTACGAAGCCAACCAGAAGGTTCTTCAGGCCAACGACAAAATGTTGGAGAAGACTGTCAATAACGTCGGAGCCGTTCGCTAATTCGATTAAACTGACAGTTTGAAAAATACAGCTTGTCCGCCTAAAAATAAAAATGGCGGACAGCTGGATTATAGTAAGAGCTTCTGCTAAGCTCGTACAACAAGTCTAATTTGGAGGAACAAATATTATGATGCGTTCGCTTTACACTGCTGCTTCCGGTATGATGGCCCAGCAGATGAATATGGATAATATTTCCAACAACCTGGCTAACGTGCAGTCCACCGGTTTCAAGAAAACCCGCGTAGACTTCCAGGACTTGCTTTACGCTACCATGCAGGATCCGGGCACCGAAGCTACTGCCGGTACTCAGATTGGTATGGGTGTTCGTGCTTCTTCTACCGAGCGTATGTTCTCTCAGGGCTCCTTGCAAAAGACCAGCAACCCTTACGATGTAGCTATTCAGGGTGACGGTTTCTTCAAAGTAACTATGCCCGACGGCACTTCCGCTTATACTCGTGACGGCGCTTTCAAGTATGATGGCGACAAAGGCGAGATCGTAACTAGCGCTGGTCAGTCTCTTGGCATTGCTGTTCCCAAAGATGTAACTAATATCGAAGTTCGCCCCAACGGTGAAGTTTTCGGTGTACGCATCGATGGCGACGGTCAGCCCGAGAAGATCGCCCAGGTAAAACTCACCCGCTTCCTCAACCCCGCTGGTTTGCAAGCTATTGGTGGCAACCTCTACGTAGAGACCCCCGTTGCCGGTGCCAAGACTGAGAGCATCCCCGGTGAAGATGGTTTGGGCGTTTTGGCTCAGGGCCACCTCGAGAAATCCAACATCAACGTAGTTGAAGAGATGATTTCTATCGTCCAAGCTCAGCGCGCTTTTGAAATGAACCAGAAGGGCGTCCAAGCTGCTGACGAAATGATGAGAATGACCAACCAGCTCCAGAGCTAGTTTCGATTGATATTTTAATCTTAGTGCTCGAGCGAAAGCCGAGCGCTTAAGGTTCCAGTTTGGAGGCTATTATGCAGATTGAAGGCTTTACCCCTGAACCTTTAGCCCAGGCTGCCACTTCTTCTGCCCCTTCCAAGGCACAAGATGAAGCTAAGCTTCGTGAAGCTTGTCAGCAAATGGAAAGCGTTTTCCTCAACCAAATGCTCGCTCAGATGCGTAAATGCAGCGGCGCTGGCGAAGAAGGCGGACTTTTCGGCGGCAAAGATCAAGAGATGTTCCAAGGAATGCTCGATCAAGAGAGAGCTAAGGCCTGGTCGCAAAATGGCGGCGTAGGTTTGGCTAGTATCCTCTTCGAGCAAATGAAGGGACAGCAGATGTAGTTGGAGCGTACCTCTTGCTTTAAGCAAAGGTTGTGGCTTCTAAAAAAAAATAGGCAGCGCTGAGTCGCTTAGCAACTCGGCGCTGCCTATTTAATTTTCTGTTAAGTTTACTAAAAAAGTTGAGAGGAAGAAAAGGCCTTTTGGGAAATAGAAACATCCGTCGCCAATTAGTTATTGGCGCTGTTTTAAGGGCGCTTTTTATCTTTTGCTAATCCATATTTGAACGGAATCCTCGCTTGACAGACAAGAAAGTGGACATAGGGCTTCTGTGGCAGCAGTACAAAAATACTGGAGATCCAGAGCTGCAAGAGCGGTTGGTTGAATATTATCTGCCGCTTGTGAGAGGATTGGCCGCTAAAGTTTTTACTAAAATTAATTGTTCGGCCGAGATGGATGATCTTGTCAGTGACGGATTATTCGGGCTGTTGAGGGCCATAGATGGCTTTGAGCTTAGTCGCGGATTTAAATTTGAAACTTACGCTGTTCCTGTAGTGCGCGGTGCCATATATAACGGTTTACGGCGTATGGACTGGTTGCCCGAGCGTACCAGATGCAAAGCTAGAGCCTTACAAAAAGCTATTGATAAATTTGCTTCTATGAGTGGTCGTCAGCCCACAGAAGAAGAATTGGCTCAGGAACTGAAAATTTCGGCAGGAGAAGTTTTCGATTTAATTTCCTGTTTGGGATGCGTATATCTATTATCTTTGGATCAGCCTCTAAATGCGTCTGACACTACTGAGGGTACCATCATGGATGTTGTACCTGCCGATCCGGGTTTTTCCGATCCTTCTCGCGAGTTGGAATTTTCTGAAGAACGCAATTGCCTTTGCGCTGCCATAAACAAGCTAGATGAACGGGAACAATTTTTGATAAAAATGCACTATTTTAATGGCGTTACTTTTGAGAAAATTTCCCGCATTTTGGGAGTGTCTAAGCAACGTATTTCACAAATGCACTCTAGGGCTGTTAAGCGTCTGCGTGACTTGCTTAAAGAAGAAGATATTTCTAGCGAGGCTATGGTCGGCTTTTTTGTTTAGTACGTTCTATATCACGCATGTAGAGGGAAAAGGCTTAGAGCGTTGAACGTTTTAAGCCATTTTTTGTGTCCGCTTGGCCTAGCATTTGTCGCGCCGGCGGTTAGATGAACTTTTTTTAGGAGCGTAGGTTATGGCCTCCAGTAGACGTAAATCTACCGATAACGTACAGCGCAAAGCTGTGCGTCAGGTGGATGCTGAAGTGCGCGAAATTTCTCCACAGGAGAAGCGCAGAAATATTTTTATCCAAATTGGAGTTTGGTTTCTGGTTATCGCCTTTTGTATGACTTCCGGCATTATGTGCTTCGCCATTGGAGGGCCTGAAGATCAGAACGGGCAGGAACAAGCTCAGGGTACTGTCGACGAAATTCAGAGCGAAATTGACCGCTATACTAAAGAAGTCGGCACCGATGCCAGCAACGTAGAAGCTTTGGCCAACTTAGGCTACTACTGGATGCAGAAAGGCGATACCCTTTCTACTGCTGAATCACTCAAGCAAGAAGCCAAAACTAAAGCTGCTATTGACAAAGATTTAGCTGATAAAGGGCAAACTCCGGCTGCAGATAAAGATGCCAAGAAGGAAATGTCCAGAGAAGAAGCTTACGCCAATGCGCGTACTTACCTTACTCAGGCTTTAGGCATCGATCAGAATTACTTGCTCGCCAAAAAGACCTTAGCCGATTTGGAAGTGCGTGAAGACAAGCAAGACGCTGCTATTAAGCTGTATAAGGAAATTATTAAGTTCTGTGAGCAGCCTCTTAAACTTAACCCTGGCGATGATGAAACTACCATCAAGACCAGTCGCAATGTACAAAAAGTTGAAGCTGAAGTTCAGTTAGCTCGCTTGTATGGCAGCAAAGAACAGTACAAGGAAGCTATACCTCTCTTGGATGATGCTGTTAAGATCGATCCCGGTAATATTGGCGCCTATCATACTAAGGCCATTATCTCTTTTGCTATTGGCAATAATGCCGAAGGCGTTAAGGCTTTAGATAATGCTATTCTCATTGCTAAGAACATGGGTGAAATTGATCAGGCTATCCAGCTTTGCTTTGAATTGGCTCAGTTCCAACAGCGCAATGGTGACAAGGCTGCGGCTAAGAAGGCTTACGAAGAAGCTCGCGATATGATTCCTGCTAATATGGGCGGACAAACTGCACAAATGCGTTCTGCCATTCAGGAAATGATTAATGAGCTCGACGGCAAGAAGCCTGCTGCTTCTACTAAAGCTGCTCCGGCTGAAGCTACCGCCACCAAGGCTCCTGCTACTGAAGCTGCTCCGGCTGAAGCTACCGCCACCAAGGCTCCTGCTACTGAAGCTGCTCCGGCTGAAGCTCCCGCTGCCGAGGCTCCCGCTACTGAAGCTGCTCCGGCTGAAGCTCCCGCTGCCGAAGCTCCCGCTACTGAAGCTGCTCCGGCTGAAGCTCCCGCTGCTGAAGCTCCCGCTGCTGAAGCTCCTGCAACTAACAATTAGTAACACTTAACTCGGAATAAGAGCCTTCGGCTATGGCTTCAATTAGCTCTAGACGAAGGCTCTTTCGCCTTTAGGATATATTTTGTGAGAAAGGAACTTAGAATTAAACCAGATGGCCAAAAATATTACTACCAGAGCTAAAGATTATTCCCAATGGTACCTTGATGTTATTAAAGCTGCCGAATTAGCCGATTATTCGCCCGTGCGTGGTTGCATGGTTATTCGTCCTTATGGCTACGCCATGTGGGAAGCAATTCAGCGTGATATGGACCGCCGCTTTAAGGCTACCGGCCACGTCAATGCCTATTTCCCTCTTTTAATTCCGGTGAGTTTTTTAGAAAAAGAAGCCCAGCATGTTGAAGGCTTCGCTATGGAATGCGCTGTTGTAACTCACTCTTCTTTGAAAAAAGGTGAAGACGGCCGTTTAGCTGCTAGTTCTACTTTGCCTGAGCCTTTTGTGGTTCGTCCTACTTCTGAAACCATTATCGGCCACATGTATTCTCAATGGATTCAGAGCTATCGCGATTTGCCTGTGCTTATTAACCAATGGGCTAACGTAATGCGCTGGGAAATGCGCACTCGCCTTTTCTTGCGTACTTCCGAGTTCTTGTGGCAAGAGGGGCATACTGCTCACGAAACTGCCGAAGAAGCTGAAGAAGAAACCAAGAGAATGCTCAACGTTTACGCTAAGTTCGCTCATGATTTCTTAGCTATGCCTGTAGTTCAGGGACGCAAAACCGAAAGCGAGAAGTTCCCTGGCGCGGTAAGAACTTACGCCATTGAAGCTCTTATGCAAGATGGTAAGGCTTTGCAAGCTGGCACCTCTCACTTCTTGGGCCAGAATTTCGCTAAAGCTTTCGATATCAAATATTTAGATAGAGAAAATCAGTTGCGCCATTGCTGGACTACGTCTTGGGGTGTTTCTACCCGTTTAATAGGCGGTTTGATTATGACTCATTCCGACGATGAAGGTTTAGTCTTGCCTCCTAAGGTCGCTTCAGTAGTCGGAGCTATTGTGCCTATTTACCGCTCTGACGATGAAAAAGAGCAAGTTATCGCTTATTGCAAACGTTTGGCCGGAGAAATTTGCGGTCAGGAGCGCTTAGAGGCTGCTTTAGAACGTGATAAGAATAGAGAAATTGTCTCTATCTTTATTGACGATTCAGCGACGCAAAAAATCGTTCTCGACTTGCGTGAAGGGCGAGCTGTTGAAAAACACTTCTATTGGGAGCAGCGCGGTGTGTCTTTCCGCTTTGAGGTTGGCCCTCGTGATGTGGCTGGCGAAGCTTTTGTGCTTAAAGTACGTCACGACAATAGCAAGCAATTTTGCAAGATTGCCGAGGTTAGTCATCCTTGGTTTATGGCCAAGATGGACGAAGTTCAGGAAGCTATGTATCAGAAGGCGCTCAAATATCGTGAGGAGCGTACCGTTGATGTCAACACTTACGATGAATTGAAAGAAGCCCTTACTAAGGGCGGCTTTGTACGCTGCTGGTTCAAAGAAAATCTTGAAGCTGAAGCCAAGATTAAAGAAGAAACTAAGGCTGCTGTTCGTTGTGTACCTTTTGAACAAACTGGTGAAACTGGCAAGTGCATTTACAGTGGTGAAGAGACTAACGAAAAAGTACTTTTTGCTTTGGCTTATTAGGGTGAGACTTAGTCGCGATTAGTTGCGATTACAAATAATAAAAGAGGCGTTGGCCGTACTTTAAAGTTGCTTGACTTGAAAGCAGTACGGAGGACGCCTTTTTTGTTGAAGCAGGAGGATTCTTGAGTTCGCTAGAATCCCTACAGAAGCGTTGTGAGGCCCCTTGCTTCGGTTATAGGCATATGAGGCGCGGTGAGCGGATGAGTGGGGCGTCGTCTGTGGCGAAGAATACCCGCAATTTCGACTTATTGGGCAAAAAAACGGTTCGCTTCCTCCCAAGATTCTCTCCGTTTTATCTCTGGAGAGCATGTTCGGGAGCCGTTGCCTTTAGCTAATGGGCTGTTCACAGTTTTTTGTAGATTAAAGGGACGGATAGCGAGATTTCGTTTATGTTGAAAATTATCAAAAAGCAATTGCCTGTAGAACTCAATGAAGAAATGGCCTCCAACCTGAGGCAGAGCTTGCAGGCTCGTTACAATTCTTTGCTTCACAGAGTGCGTTTAGAATACTTAAACCGCTTAGGTTTAGAACCCAACTCTTGCGATTTTATGGCTGCTTTGAAGGACGCTCCTCTTATGCTTGGAGAGCTTTACTTGCCCGAAGCAGGCACCATCTTTTATATAAAAGCCAAACGCGGAGAGGCTCTGATCCAGGCCGGAGTTATTACTAATGATGAAACTCGCGACGTTGATGAATTCTTCAGCGAAGTACGCGACATTTTAGCCGGCATTTGCGATAGTTTACCTTCTTGGCAACTTAGCACCGACTTGCTTCCTTTAGAAATTGAAGACGCCGAAGTCGATCCCAATCCCGCTACTGAAGAGCAATTGGCTGCAGCTAAAATGCTTATGGATCGTGAATCTCGTCAGCTTTTGGAGCAAATTAAAGATGCTGGCTCGATCTTCTTGAATAAGATCGAGTGCCCGGATCGCGATCTTTTGGAGAGACGTATCCACAACTTCAAAGATTTAGGCCTTTTGAATATGGATTACGCTGTGCTTTGCCATCGCACCGGCCAGCAAATTTTGCGTGTAGCTGACAAAGCCACTATCGACGAAAGCTCCCAGAAAGCCTTTAAGTGCTTCATTTGTGGCAGCCCTCTTTCTGACGAGATCATTGAAGAAGTATTGGCTTGCACCGACAGTGGCGTAAATATGCTCAGCGACCGTACGTGGTTACTTATTTTGGTACGTGGTATTTTAGCTGAGCTGGGTATTCCTGGCAGTGCTATGAAGATCTATCGCAGCCAGGATTTGCCGGTTCAAATTTTCCTCTCTGTTAACGGTTTGCGTTATCTTTTGGTCTTATGCACCGAGCCTATGACCTTAGACCAAGCCTATTTGGTAGGCGCTCACTTAGCCGCTTACAAGCTGGACAGCGCCATTATTATTTCTACCGAAAAAATTACCACTCTTATGCGCTCTCATTTGGAGCAAACCAATCCTCAAGCCAAGTTTGAGTTCTTGGATAGGATGGAAGATCTCAGTGCTCGTTTGCAGCGCATAATTATCGATCAGCAGCGCGATTTCCTCAGCAAGCAGCTTGAGGATATGGTTTCCCTTACCAAAGTCGATATCTCTCCTTTGGTTTTGCAGCGCATGCTTCCTATCCCTGAAAATTTAAAGGACGTAGTTGTCAAAGAAGAACCCGCTGTAACTTCGGCTTCCATCGAGGTGCAAATTAGTGAGCCTAAGAGCGCTGAAAAAGTGCCCGAAGTAGCCGAACAGGCTTCCGTGGCTCAGGACATTGTGCCTGAAGCCGTTGCCGAGCTTGAGCCCGCTTCTGAACCTGTAGTTTTGGAAATTCCTTCCAAGGGCGGCAAGAAAGGTAAGAAGCACTAAGCTATCTGCTTAGGCATTTCTTTAATAATAAATGGGGGGATATTACAGGGGCTCTTCCGTTACTTTTATTAGTATCGGTGGGCTCTTGTGCTTTTTTATGGTTCTGTTGGTAAGTTCGTTCTTTAGCTAATTAATTATTTTTTTAGAGGTGAACTTTATGAAAGCAGTGATTATGGCCGGTGGTGAAGGTACTCGCTTGCGTCCTTTGACAGTTAGCAGACCTAAGCCTATGGTTCCTGTATGTAACCGTCCGGTTATGGAATATACCCTAGACTTACTTAAACGTTATGGAATCGATACGGTTGTAGTTACTTTGCACTATAAGGCTGAAGATATTATTTCATATTTCGGCGACGGAACCGATTTCGGTCTTAAAATTGTTTACTCTATCGAAAGTTCTCCTATGGGAACTGCGGGCAGTGTCAAGCAAATTCAAGATACTGTCGGTGACGATACTT
>SFMI01000221.1 GCA_004554425.1 Candidatus Saccharimonadota bacterium
CAAGCAGCGTCAGAAGCTGTTCCCACAGATCTGCATTGAGCGCAGGCTTTTTATCCGACTTTATCCAGCCTTTTTTCTTCCAGCCATATACCCAGCCTTTTGTCACGCTGTCGACAACATATTTGCTGTCGGTCGTAAGAATAACCCTGCAAGGCTCTTTCAGCGCAGAAAGACCGGTAATAACGCCCATCAGCTCCATACGATTGTTGGTCGTTTCAGCCGCGCCGCCTGAAAGCTCCTTTTCGGTACTTCCGAAGCGAAGAACTACTCCGTATCCTCCCGGTCCCGGATTTCCGCTACACGCACCGTCGGTGAAAATTTCGACTGTTTTGATAAAGCTCACCTCTCATAATGATTCATTTTTATTATAACCTAAAATAGTAGCTAAAAGTTAATAACTTAGTTATTTGCCTTCGTCTGCTAAATCGGCTAATTCGCGCAATTTGTTGGCCAATATTTCTTTTTTAGGCAAGTGCAAAGTGTAATCAGCGACCATAGCTGGAGACAAACTCCTACTTAAAGCATATTCAACGACAGCATCATCTTTGCTAGTACAGAGAATTAGGCCTACGCTGGGATTTTCGTTGGGCAACTTTACATCACGATCTAAAGCTTCTAAATAGAAATTGAGCTGACCTAAATGTTCCGGTTTAAAAATGCCAATCTTTAATTCAATGGCCACCAAGCAAGAGAGTACACGACTGTAGAACAACAAATCGATGAAGAAATCGGTATTGCCAACCTGCAAGCGATATTCTTGTCCCACAAAAGCGAAGTCTTTGCCAAATTCGAGAATAAAATCTTAAAAATTAGAGACTATTTGGCCGCGCAAATCTTTTTCTTTATAAGATTCTGGTAAGTCTAAAAACTCAAAAACATAAGCGTCGCGCAAGGCGGGTTAAGCCCTCATTTTTAGCCAAAACTGCCTTATTTTTTTCTTGAAAAGCATAGAGCGCTCATATAACATGCTATTTATTTGGCGCTCAAGTTCTCTTTTTGTGTAGTGATATTTAATGCATAACCTAATCTAGAACTCACGCACTTGATCGTTTTTTGCAACCAACCATAATCAGCAAATTGTTGCTCCAAGAAATTTCTCTCACCAATAGTGAGAGTTTTTCGTTGTGGCAATATGTTTCATAAAATTGCTTCATACGCCAAATATTTTGCGCAGAAAAGCCTTTGCAAGAGGGATCTTGTCTTTGCAAAAAAGCGGAAAAATCGACTACGACACTGCGTCCCCAGCCCATGTTTTTAACCCGTTGGCTAACATAGGAACCTATTTCCCAATACATATTGATTAGTTCAGTATTGACTGCTTGGGCAGCTCGCAAGCGTGCATTGCTAACAATAGCTAAAATATCGTCGAAATTTTGCCCTGATACAACTAAATCTTTATCCATGCTCGCGCTCCCCTAGCTTTAGGAAATTTCTCTCACCAAAACTGGATCTAATTCTCTCACCACTGGTGAGAGAAATTGCTTTAAGTTCAAGTACGCCATAAACAAAAAAAATCCGGGTCAGCTCTTGCCAACTCGGACTTTCTTTTCTTATATGGTGGGCACGAAAGGATTCGAACCTCTGTAGCGCGTCGCGCGTCAGATTTACAGTCTGATGCAATTGTCCACTCTGCCACGTACCCGTAACGTGAAGTATATTACACAAAGTAAGCTCATATGTCAATATAATACGAGCTAAAAATGCACAGATTTTTTACACAGCGCCTGAGACGCTAGAGTTGTAACATAAAAAATTACCTATAACATTATCAATGTTAAAAGCAAAAATTTAGGTTATAAAGCTAGAGCCTAACATAAAAACAGCCCATCGGCGCTTTTTTAGCGAGATAGGCTGTTTTATATATTATCGTTCGTAATGCGACCACAAGGAAAGAATTTTTATAACCCCTTCTGATTCGTATACTTCATATACTAGTCTATGCTTTATATTTATCCTTCGAGAATACAATCCGGATAAGCTTCCAAGTAACTTCTCGTATGGTGGTGGTATTTGATATGGATTATTTTTTATTGATTTGATAGACGGAAATCTTCTTATAAGCCCGCGCAAGTGTTTATAAAACCTCGCGAAAATGGCTTAAAATCAAGGTTTTCTGCATA
>SFMI01000222.1 GCA_004554425.1 Candidatus Saccharimonadota bacterium
ACATATCCCATACAATGAGATTTGAATCGTTGGTCTTTTAATAAAGCAGCGATAATGAATCTTGATACTGTATTTTCTTTTGGAACAACTTTGACTAAATCCATAGACAAAGTAATAGCTTCATATCCTGCAAAATTCAATATTGATTCAGCGTTACCAATTACTTCTGCTTTTTGAGTAATATCAGTGTGAGCAACAACTACGTCAAATTTTTCTAAATAATGATATGGTTTAATTTTAGATGATGGAACCAGCTCTTTATATCCATCTAATTTAAAGCCGCCATTTCTATCAAAATTTTTTATTGTTGCCATGGCAGTGCTTGATGTTTGCAATTCTGCACCTTTATATGAATAACCAGACACAAAATTAGCGATATCTGATAACTGTATGTTATACCAATCGGCAGGCATGACACCACCGAAGGGTTCGAAGTCTACGAACCATGACTTAAATATCGCTTGGGCGGTTGCTTCTAAATTTTTATTTATCGCGCTATTAACTTCGATCTTATTGTCAAGCGCAGACAAAATGGCAACGACTTTCCTCTGTCTGTCTATAGATGGCAAGTTAATATCAAGATTTGATATTTCTGAAAAAGTTATTTGCGGAAAAGTGCCAGAGCGTGTTTCAGCCAGTAATTGTAACCGTTTTATTATTTTATCGTTGGTTAGGTAGTGATAGAGGTAGGCTGGAATAACAATTTCCTTATTTGCCCTAATAACCATCAATTTTGTAGAAGCGATATAGCCTGTGGGCTCAAAATCAATAAGGGCAAAGTGTTTATTGCATGGACGTATCTCGCTATATAATATGTCATCCTTGCTAAATGACTTTTTAAATTGTCCCTTTAAATTTTCGTTAGCAACTTTAGTGTGATTAGTTACTTTTCCGTCGGCGACATCTGAAGTGTTTATAAGCGTAACTAGAGTCGCTTCTGACGATTTAAATGGTTCTGATACCGATTCACATATGTCACCAATTTTCATTATCTTCTCTCCCTTAAAAAACTCACCCAATATATTTTCTATGCGCTGTTTTTACATTTTGTTGCTTTACCATGGCATAGTGCATAGTTGTATCTATGCGTTCATGGCCTAGCAATTTTTGCAACTGTTCTACAGGCATACCTTTATCTATAGCCGCTGTAGCCATAGTGCGCCTAAATTTGTGGGGATAAACCTTTGGCAAATTTAAACGTTTGCCCAGCTGGCGCAATCTTATTTCTAAGCCGCCAATTTGCAACCTGCGGTAGGGGGCTCGCAAAGAAACAAAAAGGGCCGGGTTGTCGTCTTGGCGGGCGGCCAAGTAATTTTGTAAGTGAATCTTGGCCCGAGCGTCAAAGTAAACGTAGCGTTCTTTGCTGCCTTTGCCTAAAACAATGCACTCGCGCTCTTCAAAATCAACGTCTGCGCGGTTTAGCTTTACTAATTCGCCAGCTCTCATACCTGAAGAAGCCAATAAATCGATTAAAGCTAAGTCGCGCTCGTTGGTGCACCTATCGCGCATAACTTCCAAATTTTCGTCGCTGTAAGTCTCTTTCACTACTTTAGCCGTCTTTATACGCCTAATGCGACGCACCGGACTTTTAATTATAAAGTCTTCATCTTCCAACCAAGCAAAAAAACTAGAAAGGTTGCGCCGCACATTATCTATAGTTACTTTACTCACTCTATTAGTTGCCTGGTAGCTAGTTAAATAAGCTCGCAAATCGTCGGTAGTAATTTGGCGCACCTCTTTGCCAATAGCTTGTAAGACTGCCTCTATGCTCTTTTGATAATAAGCTAAAGTCTTTTCTGAGCAGCCTTCTAACTTCTTAGCCGTAATAAAAGCTGCCAACAAACTGTCGCTGTCTAATTTGGCTTCCTCTTCCAAAGTATCTGTATCCAAACCTTGCAAAACAGTTTCCAAAACTCTGCTTAATTTTATCATTTGCACCGAGTTTAAATAGGGCAGCATTCTCATTTTGACTTCTTCTATCAGCTCTCTTCTCATAGGTAGCGCTCTTTTCTTGCTTAAAATTAAAAATATTCTCTCCAAAAATGGTACAAGCAGCCAAAATCGCTTAAAAGTTGGCAGGCAAACTTATAAGCTTAGCTAAACTATTTTAACTATC
>SFMI01000223.1 GCA_004554425.1 Candidatus Saccharimonadota bacterium
ACAGTAGTATTCTTGGAATTCCTGTAGCCGGAGCAACTCTTCCAGTTTTAGCCAGTGGAATGCTTGCGGTTTATGGAAGGAATCCTTTTTTGGGAGCAGCTACAATTATTTTAGGAATAGGGCATATCGGAATTCATCTTGCTCATAAAAAAGAAGCAGTGAATGCAGATTATTAACGATTAAGTAAGATATAATTTTTATATTTATTTAATGTGCCTGTAATTATTAACTTGATCCCAGTTGACAACAAAGCCTGTAGCGCTTTCAACTAATGTGCAGGTGCCCTTCATTTCTTTCATGTCACTCATAACTCGCCCTGTGCCAAGTTCTCGTACTATTGTTTCGTAGGAATATACTGGTTCAAGAAAAATTGATTATGCATACATACTCTGGTCAACTAAAATTGTAACACCTGTAACTTCGGGCGCTGGGGTTGTGAAACCAAATATTCCACACAAAAATACGATTTTGTGGTACAATATTGTTATGAAACTTTATTTGGTTAACTGTTGTTACAATCGACCGTTTGATTTTACCCTTGACATAAATTCTCTCTTCGTGCCAAAATTCACAGCACAGCACAGCACAGCACAGCACAGCACAGCACAGCACTAGTTTTACGCTCTAGCGGAAAACTAGCTAAGCAAGCGAAGCTTGCGACTAGCACAAGCTATAACTCTGCCCGAAACAAAACTTCGGGCTATATGCATTTTAAATTCAATTCACAGAAAAGCCGCATGGCTGACACTTTCTCACTTTGGAAAACTGCCCATGATGTAGGACTAAATGAGCCCTCACATCTGGGCTTTTATATTTTAAATTTTTTTATAGGGGAACAATTATGAAAAAATTAAGTAAAGCCTTAAGCGTCGTTTTAGGCATGGTATTGGGATTTTTTTCCTGTCAGACGGGAACATCATTCACGGAAACGGCGGCTACACCACAAAAGTCGGCCGGCAGCATAAGCTACGTCACCACGGCAGTGGAAAAAACGACCTATGACGAGGCCTTTACCAACGAGCTTACAAAGACAGGCGACGGCACAGTAAGTTACACTTCGAGCAAAGAGGCTGTTGCCACGGTAGACGCTTCCACCGGCGAAGTGACAATTGTTGGTGCAGGCGAGACTACAATCACCGCCACCGTTACGGATAGCGATACATACACTTACGCCACAAAGACAGCAAGCTACATCATTAAGGTGATTAACATCATTGGAACAAAGGCTCCAGGCGTGGGAAAAGACGTGGGCGACATAGTGTTCACAGACGGTTCTGCAATGCCTTACGCAGATTTTGATGCCCTTGATGACGATGCCAAGAACGAAAAGAAAACTTTCGCCATCGCGCTGATTTTCTACAAGGGAACAGGCCTGAACAGCGGAAACGACACCACTACAAGCCGTACCCTGGGAGTAGGCCTTAAGCACCTGCAATACCCTTTTGATACTTGTTGGTGTGATAACCGCGCAGCCGCTTACAACATAAACATTACGACAGTTCAGTGTAAGTCAAGTGGAAGCGATGGTGCTCTTACATTTACCGATGAAACAGCCAACGACAGAAACGGCAGTGACAACTTTGAGCAGATAGCAGCCTTCCTTACATCTGCAGATGGAGTCACTGACGACACTGTTACCAACAAAAATAGCTACGGTGCCTTCCAAAGAGCAAAAAACTACAAGGACAAAGCCACAAACATTACAGGCACAGCTTACGAAGACGGCTGGTACATACCTAGCCTTGCGGAACTTTTCCAGATTTACGCAAACGGAAAAGGAGCAAACAAGGTTTTTGACATAGACTCAGCGAGCATAGCCCTTGATGGACATCAGTTCTATAGAGCTCTTTATTGGTCATCTAGTCAATCGGTTTCTGAAGCTAATATGGCTTGCACAATAAGTTTCATGGAAGGGAAGGTAATGGAGAAAGATAAGAAAGACTATGCTCCACAACTTTGTTATATTCGGGAGTTTAACTAGTGCTATGTTATTAGTCTAAATATAGTGTTTTAAGGTAGCCCCAAAAAAAGAAGGAGAGATAAAATTTAAATTTATGAGAGGTGAATTATGGATTGTGTTTCTGCAATTGTTGGTTCGTTAA
>SFMI01000052.1 GCA_004554425.1 Candidatus Saccharimonadota bacterium
AAAGCTGCAAATATTCGAAATAGTAGCAGTTATTATCCTTCTTGTGGTAAGTGTTATTTTACTTCCTCCTGTCATACAGGAGCATAAAAATTTTAAGACTGCTGTAGCCTTTCATAACATGGGCCACGAGCATCTTCACAGCAATAACAACGCAGCCGCTCTAGAATGCTTTCAAACCGCTATAAAAACCTATCCTATGGAAGAGAGCTTCTTAGAGATAGCCAGCATTCATCACTTCAACGGTAACCATGCTAAGGAAATAGAGGTCTATCGTGAAGGTCTTAAAGCCATCAAAGATAGTGTTAAGTTGCGCTGCGCTATAGCTGCTGAATATTACTTGCAAGAAAAATATGACGAAGCTATTACCGAATTGGAAATCGCTCTCGAAATAGATCCCAATGATTCAGAGGCCCAAAATCTTCTGAAGCATTGTCAAAAATATAAAGCTCATCCGGAACAACGCGGTGAGCACAAACTCAGCCAAGAAGAACTCAACAAACATTATAATCTAAACGATCACGATGGATGTCAAATTCATCAGCACCATTAGTTCGGCTACTGAGTAGTGAGAACTGAGAAATAGCATAAAAAGGTGCCTAGGCTGCAGTGTGGAATTTAGCAGCCTATTATTATTTTTTAGCTTCGGAACTCTTCGCCGAATTGTAACCAATAAGATCGGCGAAGCTCCAGAGCGCGGCTGTCAGTTTTCAGTAGCCGTTTAGTATCATTGCGAAAGGATCCTTTCAACTTTATCATGGCGAAGAAGAACACATTCGGTTTCATTGCTTTTACAGCTGCCGCCAGTCTGGGATTAGCCCTTACGGCAGCCGGCTGCGGTACTCACAACGGCTCTACAACTCTCGCCACCTTAGGCGGCAACAACAATGTTATTTTCAAATATTCTTTAGCTGCCTCCGCTTCCGGGCGCACCTTTATATCCAGAGACATTACTAAAGTAAGCTATAGCTTTACCGACTCCAGAGGTAATGTTGTAAAGACAACCGGTTCCTACGATTTGAAGCACTCTGACGTAAATACAAATCGTGATATATCTGTTCCCAGTGTGCCCAGTACAGCTAAAGCTGCTACAGCCGCCTATTATGACTCCTTCGGCTCTATCGTAGCTGTAGGCATCAATGACATTTCTTGGGATTACGACAATGCCGAAGCTGTAGTTTCTAATCCTCAAGTTGCTGGTTTTGAAATTCCTACTCAAGTCACTCTCCAGGCTAACCGTTATGTCTTGAGCCCAGAAGAAACTACCACTTTAAGCTTACCCGTACAAACAAACGACGACAGCGGCAAAGTAATCAACCTTATCTCCTTCGCCGATGTTACTGGTATGGACGAATATACCGATGTCTTGAGCAAGAGTGACAAAGGTCAAACTTACACAGGCGTAAGCTTTACCGGCACACACAAAGGCACAGTCCCTGCCAAAGCTGTCAAAGCCGTTGTTCCTGTGGCCAGCGGCAATCTTACCGCTTTCTTGCAGCAGCCTATCTACGTGACTGCTCAAACTCTCGAGTCTATCAAAGTTTCTCCTGCCCAAATCGACGGCCAAGAGGTTACTGTTTATGGCGCCGATACTGAAGAGCCTTACAGCAAAGTGCTGATGTCTACTTCCGACGCTAAAAACGCCAACTTGGGACAAAAAGTCTTAGCTCTGCACAATGCTCCCAAGAATGGTGAGCAACCCGTTACCGAAGTTGTAGCCGTAGGAGCTCAGTCTTTTGTCGCTACTGCTATCTATAGCGATACTAACGGTCGCGGCCCTGTTCCTGAGAATATCGACGTAACTAACGATACCGATTTTACCATCGAACAAAGTGGCGAAGTAGTTTCTGTTGTAGACAATACAGTTAACGTTAATAGCGCTCCCGATAAAGCTTATATTGCTAAAGTCACGGCTTCTTACAATGATAATGGCAAACTCGATACGCCGCTTACCGATGCTCATACTTTACGCGTCTACCCAGCCGATGCTTTCGTATTCTTTAGCGACCCTGATAGCATAGATTGGTCAGTATCGTCCCTTAAGCCTGCTGATATTCCTAAAGAAGGCTACGAAGTTGAAGTATTTGGTAACCTCTTCTATAACCCAGATGACATTGAAGGTACCACCACTCTGTGCGCCAACAACTTTGTGTTACCCAAAACTATCGTTTCCGAATATCCCGAAGCTAAAGCTACCGGTACAACTCAAGGTGGAGCTGTAAGTGCGAGCAAAGTTATTGACAACAAATACAGAATCACAATCGATAAGGAATTAACTGCCAATTGGACTGTAACCTTAGAAAAAGAAGCTTACAGCAAACTCGACTTACCTGAGTTCACAGGACTGACGATCGAAATCACTCAGCCTTAACTATCGAGAAATAGATAAGGACTTAGCGACAATAAGTTCGCCTTTATAGCAAAAAGGCCCGGGAGAGAAAATCTCCCGGGCCTTTCATTTTTATATATGCAATCTTTGTATGATTATTATTGAAATTAGATACCGCTCCAATTACGTCTTTCTATAAAAGTACTGGGCTCTACAGTAAAGCCATTTTTTAAACGCATGGCTTCACGACGTATAGAAGCCAAAATAACCGGCCCGCTAATCATACCAATTACTTTGGTTAGAGAACCGAAATCGTGAGCGAATTGCTCACGCAAAGTGTGAATACGCTCTTGCACATTACGATTTGACTCTTTAAAGTATTGCTCCATAGCCCACAAAGCACCGTAAGCGTAACGACGAATAGTAGCAGAATCTTGTTCTAAACGACGCAAAACTCTCTTGTTATCATATTTCTGGAAATTTTTCCAGCCTTTCCATACAGTATTTATTACCCTAAAGACGCTGGGACCATTGACATCGTAATCAGCTTGGAAAGCTCTAAGCAAAAATTCTTCACTTTGCTCAGGAGTAATATGCGGGTGCTTAAAGTTAAAGCGATACTGACCATGAATGTCTGCTAAGTCAACATCTTCAAGCATAGCACCCTTAGCGGCTTGCTCTCGGAATAACGGCGTACCTGGTAATGGAGTATAAAGCATAAACTGATGGAAATCGGTATTATGTTTAATGGCACGAGCGATCACTTGATCGATATTTTCTGGGGTATGGTTTTCTAAACCAATAATACTAGAGCCCAAAATTTTTATGCCCAATTCTTGAAGTTGTCCCACAAATTCCACTGAATCGCAGCCCTTAAGTTTGGCATATTGACTATCTTCGCCTTCAAGTCCCATCCAGAGCCAGGAAAGGCCCAAACGCAGCAATTCATCCATAGAATATTGACGCAAAGCGTTAGCTGAAGAGAAGCAATAAAGTGACCAAGCTTTGCCATCACGTTCCATTAAATCGAGCAATTCCATGGCTCTGGGACGATTAAGCAAGAAGTTCTCATCCATAATAAAGAAGGAACTAGTGCCCAAACGGCGCTCAAAGCCGCACATCAGATTATAAAGTTCTTCGCCGCTATCGTAAAAAGTGACCGAGTGGCCTTTGCCTCCGAATAAAGCTGAAGTAGCGCAGAAATTGCATCCCATAGGACAGCCCACAGAAGTAATTACTGTGGCAGCGGTATCTTGGCTGCTATTCTTAACATCAAAGCCGAAAAGGCGGGTTCCAAATCCAGAAACGATATCAGGATGGACAATTTTGGCCGTTTCATCTTCACCCAAGAAGTGACGGAACCAGCTGACCCCTTCTCCTTTAGAGATATAATCGGCATCGATCATATTCTCCAATCCAGGGATAGAAGCCACATGACCACCGACAACGATAACACTGTGCGGAGAATAGCGACGTACCAATTGACACATGCGATGTACTTTATGCACATTGGCTACGATGCCGCTAATACCGACTATATCGTAATTGCCGACTTGTAATTCATGAATAAATTTCTCTTGAGTGGGGAAATCAAGTACGGTAGACGGAGCCTGAATATTTTGTTGAATAAACATTAGGCCCCAAGAGCGATGGAACATACGCAAAGAAAAGGGGCCTTGCACTCGCGTAACTTGGTTATGATAAAGCTCCATAGGGTTGATGGCACGGCTGCCAAAAGAGTCGTTTTGAGCATAAGGCCCGAATACCGACGAAAACAAAATAGTCGGTTTGCCTTGGCCTTTTCCTTTATAAATCGGACGCTCAATTTTGGGAGTTTCTGAGCTCATTTTGCGAATCTAACCTACCTTTTTATAAAAAAAGCAGTAAATCCACTCCAAAAATTAGCGCTGCAGCCAAGTTAAAATACAATTTACAACCTTTATTGCATACTATCGCCAAGCTTAAGAGTGCATTTTCTGCGCCGACCTATCCCCAAAAAGATAAATAGCCGGACTCTCTTGATAAGGCCGAGAGTTCGTAAAGCCACAGTTGCAAACCTGCCTTAAAAAAAGACAAACTGTCGATAAAGCAGCCTGTTTTGCGACTAATTCAGCAAAATAAAGGTCAATTTGCTGAACGTTCCTCTACCAAAAATTCGGCAACCACAGACAGCATAGAAGTTCCATATTTTTGTAATTTAACTATGCCAAAGCCAGAAATTTGCGCAAGTTCTCCTAAAGTACGCGGCCTCTGTTGAGCCATAGCCAATAGAGAGGCGTCATGTAACACTAAATAAGGAGCAATTCCTTCTTGACGAGCCAATTCCATGCGTTTGCGCCGCAAGACTTCAAATAGTTCACTTACCGAACGCGCCTCCAAGTTGGCCTCAGAACGCTCAGTCAGAGTATTTAATACCGAGCGTTTAGCTTGTCTAGCCTCTTTTTTCAATTTGGTAGCTTTAATCTCTTCATCTATACGTAAAGGCAGCTTTATTTTGCCCTCTAACACGTCCCTGCTGCGCTTGGTAAGTTTTATACTACCATAACCAGCCAAATCTACTTTGAGGTATCCTGCCGCCATGAGTTGACGAAAAACAGAAGTCCATTGCTTCACGCTCAGCTCTTTGCCTATAGCATAAGTGCTCAGTTTATCGTGTCCTTGAGCCAGTAAGCGCTCAGTTTTAGCTCCACGCAAAACATCAATCAGATAAGCTGCTCCGTAAAGTTGACCCGTTCTGTAAACACAAGAAAGGGCTTTTTGAGCATAAACTAGTCCGTCTACCGAGCGAGGTGGATTAGTGCAATTATCGCAATATCCACAATGCTCTTTAGCTTCTTCGCCAAAATATTCCAAAAGAGCGCGACGTCGACAAGAAACAGTTTCACAAAAACCTAAAAGAGCCCGCAATTTGCGTTTTTCAATATTCTTATGCAATTCATCTGCTGACGAATTTTCTATAAAGTTCTGGCGCATAACAATATCGGACATATTGTATGAGAGCCAAGCAGAAGAAGGTAAACCATCTCTACCGGCACGACCCGTTTCCTGATAGTATGCCTCTACACTGCTGGGAAGACAAAAATGAGCAACAAAACGTACGTTAGGCTTATCTATGCCCATGCCAAAAGCCACTGTCGCAACCATGATAATGGCCTCTTCTTGGACAAAACGCGTCTGATTGGCAGCTCTTTCTTCGTTGCTCATGCCAGCATGATAAGGTAAAGCATCATACCCCAAATCACACAACCACTGGGCTGTTTTCTCAACATCTTTGCGCGTTAGGCAATAGACTATACCTGAATCTCCACGATGTTTATTTTGCAAAAAAGCTAGAAAACGGCGTCTAGTCTCGGCCATTCCAGAAGCTTGAGCACAAATACTGTAATAGATATTTGGCCGATCGAAGCTAGTGATAAAGCGTTTGGCTTCTTGTAAACCTAAATGATTAATTATATCACTTCGAGTAGCTTCATCAGCAGTAGCAGTAAGAGCAACCCAAGGAACTCCTGGAAAATGCTCGCGTAATTTGGCCAACTGGACGTATTCGGGGCGGAAATCGTGTCCCCATTGCGACACGCAATGGGCTTCGTCTATGGCAATAAGGGCTAAATGAGACGAGCCTAACATTTCTATAAACCCGTCCATTATGGCCCGCTCCGGAGAGACATAAAGCAAGTCTAACTGTCCGGAGAAAATTTTGGCACAGATGCGGCGGGCTTCCTGAGCTGTAAGAGAAGAATTCAAAAAGGCTGCCCGCACCCCATTACCAACTAGAGCATCGACCTGATCTTGCATAAGAGCAATTAGGGGCGAAACTATCAAAGCTACACCGGAGCGCATTAGAGCCGGAATTTGATAGCATAAAGATTTTCCGCCACCAGTAGGCATCAGCACTATAGCGCTGCCACCGCGAGCCACATGTAAAATAATCTCCCGCTGAGGGCCGCGAAAGGAGTGATATCCGAAAACGCGCGATAAAATTTGTTGAGCTTTTTGCTCAAGTTCAGCTTCGGACATACTATCGCACGGATCGATAAAAGAAGCCGCTCTCTCTTCATTATCCAAGAACTCTGTTGTTTGGAAATTATGCATCTCTTCAACAGGATCCGAATAAAAGAAATCATCGGCTTCAGTATAATCGCTGCCCCAGGAGTTCCCTTCTTCAATCTGGCTATAGTCCTGATTGGGCTTTAATTTAGGCCTATTCTTCGTATTCAAAGTCGGCTTCTTCCAATTTATCTTTGTTGCCGTCAGCCTCGCGCTGAGAAGCCATGGCTACCATAAAAGCATCGTCGAAATCAGCAATCAAATCACGCAAGTGGATAAAAGCCATGCGTGCTCCGGCTAATTCATTAAAAATAGGGGTCTCCTCTATGGGCGGCTTCCTATCTTCTTCCTCTTCATCACAACTATCTTCACACTCACAAAAGCAATCATGATGTACATGAGCTTCTTCAGTTTCTTCGCCCACAGGCTGAGTCGAATCGCAATTGACCAGACGAGGCAAAACTTCCACATACAAATTCTTAGCGCTGACCATAATTTCAGCCAAACGATAAGCCACGCTTTCACGCTCGCCTGGCAAAAGACAATTTTGTTCTTTTAACTTATCATGCACAACCTTGGTTATGGCTATTTCCTCGCTACCCGGCTCCAACTCTGGGACGGAAGCAGGAATAAACTGCTCTTCTGAATTTAGTTTTTCTTCTGAATTGCTATACATAGCTAACTAATGACCTTTCTTTTTATCGACTGCGCGTTCCGAATTAATTACTTCTAATGCGTAAAGGATCAAAATATTATGATAATCCAGACGCACAGTGTCCATATTTTCTCCCAACCATTCCATTTGAGTTTGGCTAAGTACCTTGCCCAAATCTTGGCGAAGCTTGTTTTCGCGCTTTTTATCTGCATCGGCCAGTTCACTTAGAATAGGCAAAATAGCCGCAGCCTGACTTGGTGTAACGGCCAAGTTGGACATAGATTCAAGTTTGACAATCATACTTGCCACATCTTGAACTTGAAAATCTATGGCCTTGTGTGTATAAGGCTTATTTTTTCTATCAGCCTTGGCTTTTTTTTGCAAAATTTCCAGAGCGCAAGATACTACCGGTTGATAACCATTTTTATCTTTTACTTTATAACCTGCCAAATTGGGTTCTCCACGATGAGCTCTGGCCCATTCGATCTGTTCCGGAGTAAAGTAACTTACACACTCGGTAAGTAAACTATTTACCTTGGGAAAATTTCGCGCTAACTCGCCGAGAATTTTTTGTCCTTTGTCAAACTGATCGTCAGTCAGGCGCAATTTCGAGTCTTGGCAGCGGCTAAAATAGATAAACCCTGAAACCAACTGAGTGCCGTACACTTGTTTAGGAGCGTTTGTAATCGGTGCCTTTATTTTGGGAGGCGGCGGAGGATTAGGTCTGCGTTCCGGTATTCCCTGCCCTTCACCTTGATAAGGAGGTTGCTCAGGGGGCGGAGGTTGGCCTTCATGAAAATCCAAAGAGCTCGATTGGACTTGACCTGGAGGAGGAGGTTCAGGAATAACAGCCATCGGCTCGGGTACGCTAGGATGGTTGCTTTGCTGTAAACCAGGGCCAGAAGGGCTCTCTCCTTTGCCTAAATTGTCTAAGGCTCCGCTATAAATTACTAAATTGAAAGCGATCAGCAAAGCTACAAAAGCTAAACCTCCGATATTGGCCGGCGTCCAAAAAGAATTTGAAGGCTCGCCTTTTTCGCCCCCAGCCTCTGCAGAGCTTGCTTCACTGTCACTATCAACAATTTGCTTAATATCATTCGGAATTTGTTTATCGTTATCATTTTCCATGAGTATTATCTCTTTTGCTCAGATTTATGCTTGGTTTCATCCATTTTCAGACGCAAAAACTTATCCAATTCTTGCATAGCTACCTCTTCTCCATATTGCTCAGTTAGACTTTGTTCAGGATCAGCTAAATCGGCAGCTATAGCTTGAATTTGTTCTTGATTAAGCAAATTGATAACTTCTGCCTGTATTTGAGGATATTTTTCATAGACGACCCGACGCCTTACACTATCCAAACAAGTATTTATTTCACTCTGAAGTCCGGATAAACGACGAATTTTATCTTCACTAAGTTTAAGCTTAGGATTGGCTTCCAAAATGTAAATAATGCCACAAATGGCCTGACGTAGCTGAATGTCCATAGCAGAACTTCCCTCCCCACTCCCGCTTTTTGTATAAGCGGCAGAAGCAGTATTCGGCAAAGCTGTAGCTACCGACAATTCTCTATCTTCCTCACCAGGAGTACGCAACAAATCTTCAATGTTTAAGTCAAATCCAGCCAAGCTGGTTTTACAAGCCAACATGGCATGGAAACTGCGTAAAACTCCATAACTGTCCAATTTCAAGGACATTACCGAATATTGCCACAAAAGTTCAAGCAAACGTTGCTGTTGTTTTTCCGTAAGTACAGATCTTACCTGAGATTCCAATACAGGAAAATACGCTGAGCGCACTTTACCAAAATCGACAGCTAAAGTAGCTTTTAAAGGCTGCTCCATAGCTTTAAGCAACACGGCTTGTTTTTCATTGATAGCATATTCTGGATCCGTTTCTAAAAGAATTACTCCTACAAGCCAATGCAACATACGCAAACGGCCAAATCTTTCCCGCATGGGAGACAATCCGTAGTCGCTAAAATCGTCTCTCATCCCCGCATCTTGGCAAAGCATAGTATAAAATTCAGGCAAAAAGCGCAAAGCTTCTCGCGCCGAAGAAGTTAAGCGCTTTTTACTATATAAACTGTAAATTTCATCTCGCTGGCACGGACGTAAGAGAGACCAAAGATAATTTTTTAGATATTCGGCCATATTGTCCCCACCACTAGAGATCTCAACCTTAGTCTGTCCTTTTTTATCAGCGCGTCCTTCTTCAACAAATTGACGGGCCAAAGGAAGTACGGCAGTAATTTTTACCGCTTGTTCCGATTCAAAAAGCAATTGAGGATCACCGCTCAAAGAATACATTCCTTCCAACAGTTCCAGCAAAGTCAGGTCACAAGCTTGCCCATTTTGCTTACATACTAATTTTTGCTTGTCCGGTAAAGATGAAACAACAGCTAAAGGCGAAGGGCTGCGGCTCACAAAAATCCACAGTACAAAAGAAACGGCTATTAAAGAAACTGCTAGCAAACAGACGATAAATTGCCAAATAAAATTACGGCTAATAATACCAGTAAGCCCCTCTGCCACAGTTTGTTCGGCGCACTCGTTTTTAATATGGTTGCTATCAACGTGATATTCTGCATTCATAGCGAATTTGTGCTCTTTCTGCTTTCTGCTCTCTCTTGCGGAACTTCGAAAATAGCAATTCTATACCAAGCTATTTCGCGCGAATCTTGCGATGGCCAGCCCCAGCGTCCTTTAGATAAGGGCTCGTAATCTTCCAAAATCGGAGCGCCACACAGCGCTCGCAAAGCCAAATAGTCTTGAGCATAAGTAGCACCGCTCACGCCTCCTTTTTGCAATTCTGCCCAATTGCAACCGCGTTCATGCAAAACAAAATAGCTGACACCTTTGCTATGAAGTTGACGCCAAGCTTCCCAGCGCAAAGTATCATTCTCAAGCAATTGTTTATATTCATAACTCTGCCCTATGTAGTTTTGCCCCAATTTAGTTAATATTCCATACAAGAGCTGAGTGCTTCTAGCGTCACAAGGTTGCAGCTGTTCATCAGTAACAAGCTTTAGCCCGTGCTCAGTTTGGTTAAAGAGATAAAGTGGCTGATTTGCTAAAGGCAATTCCAAAATAGAGGCCTTACCTTCAGTCATATATGAAAGCAAAAAATAGGAAGGAGCAATATGAGAATTAAAACCTGGCAAGGGCGACAACTTAACTTGCTCAGCCCCCAATATGCTCAACATGATGAAAACTGACGCCACAATTGGCGCACCGTATTTATATTTAAAACAGCAGCGCTCCGGCAAAAGACTCAGTCCCCAGGCCCACCATAAGGCTAAAATTACTCCTCCAGCCAAAGTTCCGTACTTTCCCAAGCAAGGCAGTAGCAAAATTGAAATTAAGCAACTCATGCACCACAACAAATCACGTTTAGTAACAATATTGGTGCCAATAAGTCCAATAGTGACTACTAAAGCCATAGTTGCACAAGCTGATTTTTGTATGAAATAAGTGTCGACAAGCCATTCCAAGTCAATGTTTAGAGAGGCTGAAGCCACGTATACTACCAGAACAACAGCTAAAAAGTTTTTTACTGAATTCGTATAAACATGCGTTTTAGACGTTTTGACAGCTATAGCAACTCCCACGAGCAACAAGAGCGCTATCCACCCCCAAAAAACAGCTGCCAAAAATACGCTAGTGAAGAGCCCCCAAAGGCTAATATTGACGCCACGGTATATTTTTACGACAAAAGTCATTCCCAGAATAGCCCACACTAAATAAGCTATAGACCAATTTAAAGCGGAAAGTGCCGCCAAATTTAAAGGATTGAGAATAAAAAGACAAGCTCCCAAAGCAGCACTTAAATTGCTTCTACCTAGAGTCTTCAATAAATAGACCATTGCCAAGGCATTACCTAACAAACTGCCTACAATAAGCAAAATATTGGTAAAGCGTTTTCCGATCAGTAACGTACAAGGAGTAATAAAAAGATTATCAAGCCACGGATTACTACACTTAATATATGCAACATGACTTGCGCATTCTTCCATATTAAAAGTGGATAGTTCTGGAAATTCTTTTGATGTAGGTATTCCCAAACGCCCACCGCTAAATATAAACAGAGAGGCACGTTTCCAATCAGCCGAAATGAGAGATTTTAAGC
>SFMI01000053.1 GCA_004554425.1 Candidatus Saccharimonadota bacterium
TCCTACCGGCCAAAAGACCTTAGCGGCAAAGAAGTTCCCTCCAGAGCTGACCAAAGCTATACGCGAGGACTTAAAAGCTGAAGCCGAGCGCTTAAAAGCCGAAGCTAAAGAGCTGGAAAAGGCCAGAAAGCAAGCTGAGGAAGAGTCTCGCCGCGCCGATGCAGCGCAAAAGGCTGCCGAGCAAGCTAAAAAACAAGCTGAAGCCGAGGCCAAACGTAAGGCCCAAGAGCAGCGTAAAGCTCAAGCTGAAGCCGAGCGTAAAGCTAAAGAGCAAAGCCAAAAGGCCGAAACCGAGCCAAAGCGTTTCGTGGTGGACGTCACCAGGCCGAGCAAGCCCAGCAAGCACCCGGCTAAAAAGGCTACTGCCGAAGAGCAGAAACGCTTTGTTGTGGATGTTACTAGGCCGGATAAGCCTAGTAAGCGCCCTGCTAATAAGGCTGCTACCGAAGAGCAGAAGCGCTTTGTCGTGGACGTTACTAGGCCTGATAAGCCTAGCAAGCGGACGGCTAAGAAGGCCACTACCGATGAGAAGAGCGTCGAAAAACAAACGTCTGACCTTTTTGACAACATTATGCAAGTCTGTAGAAGATCTGGCAAGTACGATGAAGCTACGGAATGTGAAATCAGGCAATTATTTAAGTCAATAGTAGAAGTAATTGATCGTGATGGGACTTCTGAAAAGACTATAAATTCCACGTCTAGTACTAATAATAAACAGCCAAATGCTAGTGATGACTACATAAAGATTGGCAATGCACGGTATCATAAGTCTCAAATTTTCACAAATGTTACTTGCGATGTTGAAAAACGTATTAGACAAGCCGAGGAAGAGCATATAAAAAAGATGCAGGCAGATCCTGATAACGAGAATTTAAATACTGTGGTCGACTTTAGGGGCATGGATATGTCTAACTATAAAATTGAAAGAATGTATGAGCTTATGCGTGTAAAAGCTTTAGAATTTTCTGTTAATTATGATCCACAAACTAAAGAACCACTTTTTGGAGTTTTGGGTACAAGGGGAAGAGTTTCTTTTGCAGGCATTGACCCAAAGAAATATGATCGTTATGGGCTTGGTTCTGTACATAACCATCCTCGACAAACGTTTGCATTTTCTATGGGAGACATGTGTGTTTGCCACCAAACAAAAGCACGAGAGATAGCTCTTGTTGTACGGGACAAAGTTCTAATTTTCGAGCCATATTACAAGAAGATGGGGGCCGATATAATTAGCAAATTGTGTATAAAAGCTCATAGAGAAGCCACTCAAATATGCAAAAAAGACTACGAGGTCTTATATAAGGTACTTTTGGAATTAGATGATAAAAACAAGGAGCTTGTTAAGAGAATAATAAGCAACAAAATTAAAAGCATAGAAGTGTCAGTTATAGCCCAATATTTGCGTGGATATGGTAAAGTAACAATGAGAAGACTTAAAAAACTGGAGGAATAAACTTATGGGCAAAATCCAGGCTATGCTTCAAGAGTTCAGCGACAAATTCCCCGAAAAATCGAAAAATTTTTTACAGACTATCAATAAATATGAAGATGATTATTTTGTTGATTTGTTAACTGTCGCTATAACTCTAAAAAAAAGTGACAAAGAGATCGGAGAACTTTCGGAAGAGTATATGAATGAAAGATTGAATGATCCGAGTTTTAAGCTTGACTATATCGATTAGTCTTTACTACGGAGGCGTTTAATATGCCAGGAATAGCCCTTAAAATAGACTTAAACGAGCTTTACGCGCTGGCCAATAGTAGGCGCTGGAAGAGCAGCGAAATCGGCAAGATTAAGGCTGATCTGCTGGGCCGGTATTATAAGCGCGAGTTGGAAAACGCTTCTAATCGTGCTTTTGATAGGCAAACTTCTCCCGATGGGCGCTCCTGGTTGCCTCGCTCTCCTAAATATGCCAAGCAACTCAACCGCCGCCGACCTGGGCGCAAGCTTTTGGCCGTTACGCTACACTTGAAAAACTCCAGGCAGTACCAAGTAAGCGGCGATTCTGCTAAGTACGGTAGCAATGTAAAGTACGCCAGAATCCACCAATTAGGCGGAAAAGCCGGTCGCCAACATAAAGCCAATATCCCCGCCAGACCTTACCTCGGTTACGACGACTACGCCAAACAAAAGCTCCTCTTTATCACTGAAAAACTCCTACGCCGCCATTTCGAACAATAGAAGAAGGCCCCCTCGATACTCTCGAGAGGGCCTTCTTTATGTGGTTATGATTTTGGATATATGAGGTGAGGTTGTACCGAAAAGCAAGTACAGCTATATTTAAACATTAAGCATGCTTAAAGTCAACTATTTATCTTTGAACCCTAACAATTCAGCCTTATCCTCCGTGCTCAGTAAACGCAAAACCTTTACCGAGTCTGCTATAACAAATTCTTTTACCGGCTTATTAAAATAAGCGTCATTTCTATGATGACCTTCCCAGTAATGACGTGCGTTATATATGCCACCGGCCAGAGTGTGCATCTGTTCCAACCAGTTAATATCGCCGACGTGGTAACACCCTTGAGGCCAATCAATCTCAGCAACATTGACTTGCTTATAATCTGTAGGTTTTATGCCAAAACAGCGCATATGGTCGGCTAAATCAAAGGATGAACAGGCAAGAAAAGAAACCATTCTACAAGGCTTTTCTGGGAAAAAATTCAAACGCACAATCTCAAAAATAAGATCGCGAGCGAATGATTTTAAGTCGCCAAGTTGTTCAAAAGGTTTTTCAAGTATTGATTTGCCGTAGTAAGAAATGCTTTTAGGAAAAGCTCCTAGAACGAAGGGTTTTACTGCTTCTTCTGATTCGTCTTCATTAAAAGAACAACGGCACAAAAGTGGTTCCTCCTCAATAAGTTTTTTAAAGTTCAGATCTCCCAAGTGGATGGGGCCGATCTTACTATGCTGAAAGCTAACTAACATAACTTTTACCTCCTTAAACGTACTTAAAGTCAACTAAATTGCCTAAAAGCGGCCTTAAAATTTCTTTGCGCTTTGGATGCTTCTCGCTGGCCACAATCCAGGGCAAATGGTCGAGAAGCGCTACCAGTTTGGCGGCAGCTATAGGCTGTTTTTGCGTGAAAAATAATAACTTCATCTCGCCAAGCAACTTAGCCACTTGCTCTTCATTCAGATCCGTAGATAAACCAATCTCAAAAATAGGCTTAGCTATCAGGAAAAGAGCGTTAATTACATCAAGGCTAACTCGCCAAGGCACTATCGAAAGAGAATAGCGCGAAGCTAAATCATAGAACCGAGTATATTTACTGTTGGCACCGGGGAGCCCATCGGCGGCCATCAATTGCAAACAGCGAAACAATTTAGGGAACTTGCGATCAGTATGGCGGCTCATAATATCGATAATCCTGTTGGCCAGCTCGTTTAGGCTATTATCACCACCCTTAAAGCGCAGCACGAACTTGCCACCTATTTTAGCTACTTCCAAACCGCTTAAAATGGCCATAAAAACGCCCTTAAAGGCTTCACTTTGACTCAATCTTCTCATCGTTCAATCTCCCTTTCTTAAAATGGCAAGTTCCCGTCGCCTAGTAATCCGTCCCAAACCGATTGCGGTATATCCTCATCAATGGGCGCTTGCGGCTGCTGTATAGGCGGTGCTGGTGGCGCTGGTGGTGGCAGCGGCTGTTGCTTAGGTTTAGCTGGTGGCAGCTTGATGTGCTCAGGCTCTACATTGCCCTGGGGCAAATCGCAGAAAATACCGTATTTCTTGACAAAACGCAGCTTAAAAGTACCTACTGGGCCGTTGCGATGCTTGGCAATAATTACTTCTGCCACGTTTACTTCCGGGCTTTTGCGGTTGTAATACTCGTCGCGATAAAGAAAGGCCACTAAATCGGCGTCTTGCTCAATGGCACCCGATTCGCGCAAGTCTGAGAGGTTGGGGCGTTTGTCTTGGCGGCTTTCTACGCCTCGCGAAAGCTGAGAAAGAGCGATAATCGGCACGCGCAACTCCTTGGAAAGCTCTTTTAACTGGCGTGAAATCAAGCTTATTTCCTGAACGCGCGATTCAGAGCGCCCGGTGCCGCGAATTAGTTGCAAATAATCGATAATAACTAAGTCCAAACCGCATTGCTTTTTTAGCCTGCGTAGTTTACCCTTAATCTCTAATACGGTAGCGCCGCCTTGATCATCTATGTAAATGGGCTTCTTACCAAGCTCATCGGCGCGAGCGGCCAGCCTGTCAAACTGACCTTGTGTGATTCTGCCGTTGGCTAAGTCTTGGCTATTTATCTTGGCCAACGAGCAGAGCATACGTTTTAATAAGTCTTCGTAACTCATCTCTAGCGAGAAAACAGCCACCGTTTTATCGGCTTTTACAGCCGCATTTAAGGCCAAAGAAAGAGCAAAAGCCGTTTTACCCATGCTAGGCCGGGCACCAATAATAACCAAGTTCGAAGGGTGAAGGCCGCTAGTCAAAGCATCCATCTCAGTAAAACCGGTGCTTAGTCCGCCGATGGGCGCTTCAGTGTTCATAGCTCGATGAACTTCCGACAAGATATTGCCTACGCCGCCAACCAAAGGCTTAAGCTGGCCACGCGCCGAGCAATTATTTGAAACGGCAAAAACCAAAGATTCAGCTTGATCGACCTTGTCTTCCGGAGCGACGGCTTTATCGGACGCCAGCTTACAAATCTCGTTCCCAGCAGTCCAAAGACGGCGGCTTTGGGCCAACTTGGATACAATCTTGGCATAAGCTACTACGTGTGCACTGCATCGCACAGTATCTATAATATCCATCAGATAGCGTGTATCGACTTGCGATAAGACGCCTCTACTGCGCAAATCTTCATTAACTACAATTAAGTCCGCCGGGCTCCCTTGAGACTGTAGGCGGACTATACTTTGCCAGATTATTTCGTTTTTCTTAAGGTAGAAATCTTCGGCAGAAATGATGTCACAGACAAGATCGAAAGCTTCATTGTCGATCAGAGCGCTGCCGATGAGCGCTTTTTCTGCTTCTTCACTGTACAGAGTTTTGGTCTCCATGTTGTATTTCCTCAAATAAGTCTGGTTGGAAAGTCGATTCCGATGGATTCTCTAGGATTTTGTAGGCCCAAGCTTCTGATATTTTGAGCTCCAAAGCAATTTGCTTGACGCTTTTGCCTTTAGCATACAGGTCTCGGGCCCAGCGGATTTTGGCTTGGCGCAGAGCATTTTCAGATACGTAGATGTTTACTCCCGAAAAGCCCACAGCTAAAGCAGCGGCTATATCTGGGCCCACATATTGGGCCACCAGATCTAAGTCGGCGTTAAAATCTTCCGGTCTAATATATTGCTCTACGCCCATGCCACTTCCTAAAAGAGAATCTCGAAAATTAAGCGCTTAAAAGCCTTAAAAATGCGTTTTGCTTTGCTGCGTTTGGCCATCTGGCGGCGCTGTTCAGCCTCAGCTTTAGCTTTTTCTACTCGCGCCCAGTAGTCGCCAGGGATAATAAAATCATCATCGGCAGGCACGGTCTGACCGGCTAATTGCCTTTTCTTGCGTTCTTGCTTCTTGACCCAACCGGGTTGCCAGTTTGCTTTCATTTTGCGGCTCCTTGAAGGCTTAATTTCTTAAGAAGAGGAAGGAGGCGGCGGCTGCGTTATATTGCTTTCCAGGGCTGATATTGGGCAGCCATCCACCTCTTTTTTAGGTGTTAGACAGACTTTTTAGCCTTTTTCAGGTTCTCATAAAGAGCTCTACCAAACTGAAAGAGAGCTACGCCCAAACCGATAGCGTTGAAGTTTTCCATGTCCTCGACGCCTTTTTTGGCCTCTTTAAACAACTTGACGAAGTAGTCCACGCCGATAATGTTGCTGAGCCTGAAGCTCACTACGCAGGCGTTTTCCTCGCCGTCTTTAGCTTGAGCTGGATTAACATCCCAGCCGCTGATTTTGAGACTCTTTACAGTCATTTTTACCTCCATTTAATTAAGCTAAGGGCTCCCAGACCATAGTCAGGGGCTTAACTTTTACTCTGGTAACTTCCGTCACCTCAGCGCCGATGAGCGCTAAATCAGTTTCCGGAAGGGTTTTAAGCGCCGTTTTAATGGGCTTAAAACTTGCTTTAATACACTCGTCATGGCCGAGCTTGCGCAACATCTCCACAGCTTTGTCGTCATTCTTGATGGAGACCTTGGCCGATCTTCTGGCTGAAACGCTACCCAAGGTGTAATTCCTGGTCTTGCTGTCACCCAGCTCGTCCATGTGAATGGATACAAAATCAGTAATGAGTTGCTCTTGAGCTCGATACTCAACTTCTAACTTATTGATTGCAGTATTAAGCTGCTGAATCAGAGCGTCTATCTGAGGTTGTTGCTCAGCCTTGAGCGCCATCGCTTTCTGAGCGGTGGCATTCATGATAGCCACCGCCGCTTCTACTTGCGCCCAATCTTTTAAGGGCTTCTTTTTAGTTGCATTTACAGTATCTTTAGCCATTATTTTCTCCTTTATTCCCACAAACCGGCGCTAATACGGTGGCCAAGTCTGGCGAACTTGTCGCCATATTCATAGGCGCCACCCCAGATGCGTCCAGCCTGAGCTAAAGCGTAGCTATTGTCGTCTTGTTTGGAAGCGACTTGATCATCCATAAAGGCTTGGCAGCCATCTTGGAGCTGGTCGAGCTCGCAAAAAGTGGGATTAAGCTCTTCCCTCAAAGCGCTATATCGTTGAATAATGTCTTCCCGAAAAGCCTCTAAGCGCGAATTGATGAAAGCTCGCTTAGCACTCATGCGCTTAGTAGCAGCAACGAACTCGTCCCAAGTTTTAATCGGCTTACGTTTAGCCATTGTCTTCCTCCTTAGTTACTTACCAACGGCCCCATTGGTCGTTGTTAAGACTTAATTCACCGTGTAATTTAGTTAAAATGTCGTTGAGAATGCGAGTCATCTCGCCATGCTCTTTGCAAAGCCGCTCAATCGACTTGCGATACGTGATTGGCAACGGATGATAAAGTCGCCAAGTCCAATCCTGATGGGTGCGCTCCCAGTCGGCAATTTTGCAACCGAGTCTTAAAAGTTCGAACTCAATATTGTGCTTGCGAATCATGAGATCGCGGGCTTCTTTATAGTTTCGAGGGCGGGTTATCATCTTTAATATCCTCTCTGACAGACTGGCGGTTGCATGATGGCCGCCTTAGCTTTAGTCATCGTTACCAGGCCACAAATAATGGCGTCAATCTGATCTCGTGGTACCATCACCACATCATCGCAACCGGTTTGGCGCTTTACGAAAGAGCGTAAAGCCTTTTTGCGTTCAGGCCCTTCTGGGGCTCGGCTGACCTCGTTCCAAAGAGCATCGATTTTGCGAAGTTGCCTAGGCGTGGCCCGGTTTTGGCCGGTTTGCCAAGCTTCCAACAGTTCAATCAAGAAAGCGGCTTGCTTAACGTTGAGCGCCTTGCACGAATTGACAGAAAAGTGCGTTTTCAGTAACTCGCGATAGGCTTGATCGCTAATTTTGAACCGGTGCAACAAAGTATGAATCTTCTTAATTTGCGGGCCGGTAATGGGCAGAGGCGGTGGCAAAGCCATAGGCGCCTCTAAGCGATCAGCAGTCGAGCCGTCTCTTTAATCAGGTCGGCGTCAATCTCGGCATCATTGAAAGCGGCCACCTCGACGCTGCGTTCTAGCAAGTTGCAAAGGGCGCGAGCGTTGAAATTTGCGTAGGAAGCGAACACTTTCCAAAGTTTCTTAGGACAATCGGGCAAAACACGCTCGACAAAGGATTCGCAGTCATTTTCACTGAGCGTATTGACGGCGATATTCCAACCAACTCGGCTGTAAAGGTACTTGTGATCGCCTTGGCTGCTGCGTAAAATGCTAAGCAAGCGAGGCAAGCCGACCAGCAGAATGCCAATTCCGGCAAACTCCGGATCGTTAAGGCGGCGCAATTGGTCAAGGACGCGAGCAGTTAAATGCTCGGCTTCATCGACAATTAACATGCGGCCGGAGCCTTTCAAGCGGTAGACGATTCGCATAAAAACGTCATCAATAGATCCTTGCGGATCGACGTTGACTTTGTACGCCAGCTCGCGGATGAGCGATTTAGTAGTAATCGAAGGTCGGCCGTAGACAATAATTACATCGGGATTATTTTCCACGTAATGGCGGACGGAAGTAGTTTTACCAAGGCCGCTATCTCCAGTAACAATGCCGATCTTTTGCCCAATGTGGCAGTTTCTGGCAATTTCGGTGACTTGCTGAACGATAGATGTCACCACGAAGCCGATCTGGGCCTTGGGATATTCCTCGCGCTCCTGACTGATGTTGAGGTACTGGCTTATTTTGCTTTCCAATACGCCCACATCGCCAGGATACTTGTTCTTAATGTACTGGCTAAGAGCAGAAGCGGATATGCCAATTGCCTTAGCAAGGGCATTTTGCGACATACCGGAGCTTGTTAAATAGGTGTTTAACGCCTCTCTAATGCTCATTAGTTTCCTCCTTTATTTTGATCCAGATCTCGCTGAGTTCTGGTTAAATAAATCTTCTTTTTAGGCTTAACCGGCGGCGCTAAAACAGGATAGATAGGCGTATTGGTAGTGGCCTCTCGCCGGATTTCTTCCATCTGGCGAACTCTGTCGTCCAGAGGTGTACGCTGTACAGAGATGACGTTATTTTGGGGCTTTTCTTCCCAGCCGCGCTCCTGATTAAGAGCAGCCACGCCAGCTTGTAACAAGTTCATCTTGTCAGCAGCAGCGATAGTAGGCACTTTAGCGGCGGCCTTAACGGCTTTGATCTCGCGGCGCTTCTGAGCAGTGCGCTCTTTAAGGGCTTCCTTGCTCACTTCATCAGCAGCCAGCGGATGAATGCTTTCAGCCAGCTTGGCCAAGCAAATCAGCTCATCATTAGTGCCATAAACCCAAGCTTCAGCGTAATTGGCGAGGTCACGGCGCAGATAAACGCGCTTACCTTTAAGCGAGACAAATTCTTCGGCCCAATAGACGGCATCTAAGTCGGGATCTTTAACGCCGTTGCGTCCGATGGTGACTAAACGGCTACTGCGCTGGCAGAAAACGGCCAAGCTCTTAGGATCAGCGCGACGTAAGACGGGATTGTCTGCTTGCCAAAGCTCGTTAGGGCTTAAATTGGCAAAGATAGCGCCTTTGCCGAAGGGCATTTTGTTCAAAATCTCAGTTATAAACTGATTGAGAAGCTGGCTAGCTTGCTCTAAAGGCAAGATTTTGCCGGTTTTAAGCTGCTTTTTAAGCGCTTCAGGGCGTTTAGGAATAGTTGAGCCGGTATAGCCTTCCAACATGCGCTCGAAGTAATTGTGAAAATCGCGAAAACGGCGCTCGATGTTCTTAGATTGAGCGTTGTAAGGGAGTGCGTAATGCACTTCTATGCCTAAATCGCTCATTAAAGAAGTGGTATATTTCTCATCAACATCGCAACGAACGCGACCACCGGCGAAGTCTTTACAGCGATAATCCTTACCGTTATCGATATAAATAGTGCCAGGTAAGCCGTAGTTGGCGGCCATCGAGCGGAAGCTAGTGAAAATGTGGTCGGAATTGGGCGCAGCGGCATGTAAATCCCAGCCCAGGATCTTGCGGCTTTTGAAATCAGACCAGGCAGTAAGCCAGGGGCGGCAAGTAGTGCCGTCAGGCAAGCTGACCATAAGATCGAGCTGCATATGGTCGGAAAAGACGCATTCACCGCAAGCGATTTTCGAGTAATCGCGCGTAATAGAGCGGCCATATTTGCGGTTCCAAGCGGCCTGGCCGTAGCGAGCAAAATACCGAGCGCTTTCGTCGATTTCACGACGGCAGCGGTATTCGAACGCTTGCAAAGAGGGCAACTTCTCGCACTGGTAATTCTTACGTAAATGGCCGATGGCGGCTAAGTAAGCAGCGCGAGTAGAGACTTTGCCTTCGGTCATATAGCAACTCATGAATACTTCAAAGACGTCGTCAGGGATAACAGACTCGCCTTTACGGTTGCCATAACCGGTAAAAAGGGCGTTCTTGCCACCTTGCAAGTAAGCTTTACGCCAGCGGTAAACAGTTGAGACGCTGACGTCTTCGCCGTGCTCAAGCAGCCACTGTTCGATGCCTTTTTGGCCAAGTTGCATAGTTTGCTCGACAATATACAAACGATTGTCGACAGCATTTTTCTGCCAAGATGGGGCAGCCAGGTACTCTTCATTAGCTTTAACCACTTCGGCTTCAGCTTCAGCCTTACGGATGGCAGCTTTAGAAGGCCGACCACGCTTAGGCTTGGCAGCTTCCACAGCTTGAGCCAGGCGCACATTTTCCCAGTACCGCTCCTGCGCTTCCTTAGGAAGAGAGTCAAGGGCGATCTCGTACTTGAAACCGCCTCGGCCGCCGTTAGGATTCGGGACTTGGCGAGCACGTAACTTGCCAGAAATGATCTGACGTTGAACTGTACTTATATGGCGATTTAATAATTCGCTCACTTCCGTAATCTCAAGCCAATTATCCATTAGGCACCTCTGAATCATCCAGAAGAGCGCCAAGAGATATTCCTAAAATCTTGGCCATCTGCTGTAGAGTTTTCAAAGATGGAGTACGAGTTGCACACTCGTAGCGGCTGATGCTAATCGTCGTACAGCCCAAAAGACTGGCAAATTGTTTTTGAGTCAGCCTTTTTTTTATACGTGCCTCTTTAATTTTAAGAGATATAGACATCATTACTCCATAATGGATTAGTTTATATTGCTATACTAATCCAAAATGGAATAGAAATCAAGTGCAGGAATTTAAAAACATGCATAAACTAATCCATTATGGATTACACATTGCATACATTAAGAAAAAAAATAAAAGAAGCCAGGAATGATGCTAAAATGAGCCAGGAAGAACTGGCAAAAAGCTTAAAACTTACTGGGACGCAAACTATCAGCAGATATGAGACCGGAGATCGCTGCCCTAATATAGAGACAGTTATTAACATCGCTGAGATAACGGGCAAAGAGCTTACGTGGTTTTTTAGTTCAGAAGAGTCTGATGAATTAAAAAATATAGATTCCAATACTAAGCGTTTTTTAGATTTATTTAACCAACTGAATGACAGTGGAAAAGCACACATATTGGAGTGTTTAGAAAACGCTGTATACTCTAAGCGATATCAGAAATAATAATGCAAAATGCGCGAATTGTGCATATTGATCGATTGAGAAAA
>SFMI01000224.1 GCA_004554425.1 Candidatus Saccharimonadota bacterium
GTCAGCCTCCAGTATGGGTTGAATATAACACTACTTTAGTCAACGTCAAAACCAACGAAGCGCGATCTTTTGAAGCGGTGGGAGATTATTGGAGAGAAGGCACCGAAGAAGGTGGCAACAACCCAGTTTCGATTTTTATTCCCGGTGTATCTGGCGGTAAATATCGTTTGCGCATTACTCCACGCATTGGCTTTGGTAACGACGAAGTTGGTCAAATAGTCACCAAAGAAAAACCTATCAATACCTTCTACCGCAATTATGGAGCAGGCACAGCCTTCCTTTCTTACAATGTAACTGTCAATCGCAACGTACCTTTTTGGAAGTTTTGGCTTATTCTGGAATTTATTTTGGCTATAGTTCCAGCTTGGTATGGGATTAGATACTTTAGCGAAAATACCGAGCGCTGGTCTAATAGCGATCATTGTGGCGACGATGACGACTAAGCTAGCACATTATTCTCAGCGACGCTTTTTGATTGCCTTAAAACTTTAAAATTAGTATCTACTCGTGGGAAAGGAGAAAATGATTATGTTCAAACGATGGTATGCCATAGTTTGCTGGTCTTTGGGATTACTGTTTGTAATTTGCCAATTTTTCGGCTGTTTGCCTATCGATCCAACCGAGCAAACAGACGATTCTAAAACTCCAGGACGAACTGTTCGCAACAATCGCAGCGCCCATAGAGGCTTTTTCCACACTGTCTTTACCGGAAAATAAGACGCTTTTTTCGCACTTAACCGCCCAAGCAAATATTTTCTTATTCCACAATAAATACCATGCACGCACTAATTCTTATATCAGTTTTTGTGGTTGCTACTTGCAGCCTGATTTATGAACTTTTGGCCGGCACTTTAGCCAGCTACCTTTTGGGAGACTCGGTACTACAATTTTCTACAGTGATCGGTACCTATATGTTCGCCTTAGGCTTAGGTTCTTGGCTTAGCAAGTTTATAGAAAAAGATCTGAATACAAAATTTGTGCGTTTACAACTCACTATAGGAGCTTGCGGAGGCCTGTCCGGCGCTTTGCTATTCCTTACTTTCGGTTATACCAACGCCAACAGTTTTCGCTTTATTCTTTATGCTGTTGTCAGTATAATTGGTCTGCTGAGTGGCTTGGAAGTTCCTATGCTATTACGCATACTTAAAGACAAATTGGAATTCAAAGAACTGCTCAGCCAAGTTCTCTCTTTGGATTACATAGGCTCCCTTATAGCTTCCCTGCTCTTCCCACTCTTTTTTGTTCCCTATCTAGGCCTAATCCGCACTTCTGCTTTTTTCGGCTTCGTCAATGTCTTAGTAGCTATAGGCTTTTTATATCTTTTCCCTATACATCAAAATGAACGGCGCCGCCTAACTTGCGAAGCAGCTTTAGCCGCTTTACTTTTGATTAGTACGTTTATTGCAGCCAACCGCATCACCAGATTAGCTGAAGAATCGCTTTACACTGACAGCATTATCATTTCCCGCCAAAGCCAATATCAACGCCTTATTGTTACTCGCCGCAATAGTGACGTACGCCTATATTTGAATAACAACTTACAATTTTCTTCCCAAGACGAAAGTCGCTACCATGAATCGCTAACTCTCCCACCTTTAAAAGCTGCCAAATCTGCCAATAAAGTGTTAATTTTAGGTGGCGGAGACGGCATGGCCGCTCGCGAGCTCTTGCGCGATCCTAGAGTCAAACACATAGATTTGGTCGATCTTGATCCAGAAATGACCAACCTTTTCAGCCAACATCCCTTACTTACTTCGCTCAATAATAATTCGCTCAACTCTCCCAAATTGAGCATTTTTAACCAAGATGCTTTTATTTGGATAGACAGTTGCCGCGATCTTTATGATGTTATTTTGGTAGATTTCCCCGATCCTAGCAACTTTTCTGTCGGCAAACTTTATACACGCAACTTCTTTCGCAAATTAACTTCTCATTTGCAGCCTGATGGAGCTGGTTCTATTCAGTGTACTTCTCCTTACTTTGCTCGCCAATCTTACTGGTGTATTATCAACACTTTAGCCAGTACTGGAGTAGCGGTAAGGCCCTATCATGTCAACGTTCCCTCT
>SFMI01000054.1 GCA_004554425.1 Candidatus Saccharimonadota bacterium
CTTCACAGCCATAAAAGTTGTCGAAGGGATATTTTTTTAGAGGTTATTATAACTTATTAGCTTTTGAAGCCACTTTTGGGATGGACAACATATTTATTGCGTACGGCTGTTTCCAAATCTATACCATTCATATTAGCTAAAGTGGATAAGCAGCCGACTACATCGGCAAATTCTTCTTCTAAGTTTTGTCTATCTTCAGCAGTTGCCTTAGAACTTTGGCAAGTCCTCAAAGCTGAAGCCAATTCGCCAACTTCTTCCATAAACCACATGAAAGTACCGTCTGTGCCACGCTCACTGTCGTGGCTATAATATTTGCGGCGAATAAATTCTTGGAATTCTTTGAAAGAAAGATCGCTCATCGTTTACTCTTAACCTTTGTAGACTCTTTCGAAGTTTTTCTAAAGATTGGAACGCTCTAAATAAGTAATGCTCAGTGAATAACCTGTACCGAAAGCTACAATAAGAGCCTTTTGGGCTTGCAAATTGTTGCGCTTCACTTCATTAGCTAACAAGCTGGGAATGCATCCATTGGTAGTATTGCCCAATGATTCAATATTATTGTGAATTTTGCGCTCCGGAATGTTAAGGCGCTTGCCTATAGCTTCGATCATTCTAGCGTTGGCTTGATGGAATAAAAATAGATCTATATCATTGACAGTTAAAGAATGTTTTTGCAAGTGCTCAACAATCTTGCGCGGTACTAGGCGAACCATATCTTTATAAACGGAGCGTCCGTCCATAAAGACGGTCATTTTGCTGAGTTCGTCCGGCTCTACACCAATTTTACCTTCACGAGCTACAAAGCGGTAGATAGCTTGATCTTGCCTACCTTCGTTACCAATAGTGATAAATTCGCCCTTAGATCCGTCTGTGTAGCTTTCGGCCGAAATAAGTTGCCAAGGATTTTCGTAAGTAGCTACTGGATTCAATTGACGATTCTCTTTATCAGCTGTACCTAATAGTACCGCGCCACCGCCATCTCCAAAAATAACGCAGGTAGAGCGATCGGAAGCGTCAACTACGCGGCTCATACAATCGGCGCCTATAACTAAAGCTAAAGAACCGGATTCGTAGCTTTGCATCATGCGCGAAGCTATTTCTAAAGCAGATACATAGCCGCTGCAGCCTACGCGTACATCGAAAACTTGCACGTTGTTGGGAAGTTTTAGGGCGTCTTGCACAGAAGCTGCCACACAAGGAACCACTCTGTCGGCAGTAATAGTAGCTACAATAATAAGTTTGAGCTTGTCTAAATCTTGACGCTTTAAAGTAATCTTTTGGGAAGCGGCTGCAGCTATATCATAGACTCCAAACAGACAATCCAAGATGCGGCGCGAGCGTATACCTATGCGATCAAAAGGAAAGTCTACATCACTTATTTCTATATTCCGTGGATTGGAAGAGTGAAGCAAATTTTCTTTCACTTGAGCCATTAGGTCGCTCAAGCCTTCGTTGGTCAAGACCGCTCCGGGTAAATCTTCAGCCGGAAAAGCTTTAGCTGCATCAACAATAATTATCGGTTTTTCTAATCTGTGATCCATTAACGTCTATGCAAAATTGTCATCCTCAGCAATAAATCAATCTTCGCTAAGCGTCAATCAACTTTTTAGGTTAGGATAAACAATTTTTGCTTTCTCATACTTTTATGGCCTTTTTCTAAAGGCAAATGCACTGTCTCACAATGCTGCAAAGTCTTAGTTATTAGTTTTATTAACTCCTGCTTTTTAATTCTTTCAATCAGTTTGGGAATTAACTTAGCAAAAATATAAGCTTGGGGGAGCTAAAAAATAAAGAACCTGCCTCTTGTTTTGGGTGGAGACAGGCTCTTTATCTAGAGCTAAGCTATAAATATATAAAGCTTAACGAGCGTTGCCGCGATAATTTAAGCTAATTTAGCTTCCAATCTCTTGGCAATAGCGTCTAAGAACTCTTCGGAATTGACGGCAGTAGCCTTAAAACCGGGCTCAACTAAATTAACTAAGTCTTTAGTCATGATGCCATCATTGAGAGTTTCGAAACAAGCTTCTTCTAATTTCTGGCCAAAACCGACCAATTCAGGCAATTTATCCAACTCGCCGCGTTTTTTCAAAGCGCCGGACCAAGCAAAAATAGTAGCCATAGGATTGGTAGAAGTAGCTTCGCCTTTAAGGTGGCGATAGTAATGGCGGGTGACTGTGCCGTGAGCAGCTTCGTATTCGGTAGTACCGTCGGGAGCAATCAAAACGGAAGTCATCATGGCCAAAGAGCCGAAAGCGGTAGAAACCATGTCGGACATGACGTCGCCGTCGTAATTCTTACAAGCCCAAATAAAGCCGCCTTGAGAGCGAATCACGCGGGCTACAGCGTCGTCGATCAAAGTATAGAAGTAGGTGATGCCCAATTCTTCGAACTTGGCTTTGTAATTTTCGAACTCTTCCTCGAAAATGGTTTTGAAAGCGCCGTCGTAGATTTTAGCAATAGTGTCTTTGGTAGAGAACCAGAGATCTTGCTTAGTGTCGATAGCGTATTGGAAACAAGATTTGGCAAAAGAGCGAATGGACTTCTCTTTGTTGTGGGCACCTTGCCAAATAGCTGGGCCGTCTACTTTTTGTACCAACAAAGTTTTCTCTTCACCGCTGACGCCTTTAAAGGTCATGGTGCATTCGCCGGGCTCATGAGTATACATATCTACTGATTTGTAGACATCGCCGTAAGCGTGACGGGCAATAGTAATGGGCTTTTGCCAGTTTTTTACTACGGCTTTAATGGCCGGAATGACAATAGGTACACGGAAGACCGTACCGTCCAAAATAGAACGGATCGTACCATTGGGAGATTTCCACATCTCGGTGAGCTGAGGATACTCTTGCATACGCTGTTTGTTAGGAGTAATGGTAGCGCACTTAACGGCTACGCCATACTTTTTGGTAGCGTTGGCCGAATCGACAGTTACCTGATCTTTGGTAGCATTGCGATTGAGCAAACCGAGGTCGTAATACTCAGTTTTAAGATCAACGTAAGGAAGAATAAGCTTATCTTTGATCATTTGCCAAAGAATGCGGGTCATCTCATCGCCATCCATCTCAACCAGAGGGGTGGCCATTTGGATCTTAGTCACGTTTTGTTTCTCCTTGAATAGTATTGCTTTTGTAACCTAGGCTTTGCCATAACCGGCAGCGTAGTAATTCATCAGACAGCCTTCTTTGAGGATGAGTTTCTCATCTTCGGTAAGGCCTTTGCATTCCAATTTGAGATCGTGGACAGAGCCGTCTTTACGGATAACCTTAGCTTCGAACTCTTCTTGGCCTTTGAGGATACCTTCTTTGACGCCAGGAATGTAAACGTAGTCGCCATCTTCGTAGTTGAAAGGCACGTTTTTATCCATGGTAAAAGGTACAATACCCCAGTTTATACAGTTGCTGCGATAACGCTTGGTGGCATATTCGTAGCAAATATTGGCGAAGCCGCCCAGTACTTTCTGGCAAGAAGCAGCCTGTTCGCGAGCTGAGCCGTCGCCGGGGCGATGGGCAAAGACGCAAGAACCGATAGTCGTTTTAGCCAAATCTCCACCGACTTTAGCCAAAATAGCTACGGCTTCTTCAGGCTTTTCGCCAGCCAGTTTAGCTTCTTCTAAAGCCCTTACTTGTTTGGAACGACCTACATATTCCGGCACGCGGCGGGAAAGAGCAAACTCGGAAAGTCCAATAGGGTTAGAGCGATAAGAAGAAGTTTCACCCGAAGGAATCAGTTCGTCAGTTGTGGTTACGTCGTCGTGAATAACGGCGCAAAGTTTTACTAAAAGATCGTCCTCTAAAGCCGGCATATGGGGCCAGTCTTTAATGTTGGGACCATAACGCAACTCGGCGGTAGGATCGGCCTTACCAAAGCCTTCGTAGCAACGTTTGGCATATACACTACCGTCAAAATGATATTTAAGCTGTTCGGGAGTAGGCTCAACATAGTCGAAGTCGGTAGCGGCAGTAAGTACGCCCTTATTAGCTGCGGTAGCGGCAATAGAACGGGCATCCATAAGAGCTACGGCTGAAATCTGACCGTTGCCGGGCTTGGAACCTTCGCGGTTGGCAAAGTTGCGAGTGGCATGACGAATAGATAAAGCGTTATTGGCGGGAGTATCGCCAGCGCCGAAGCAAGGACCACAGAAAGCTGGCTTAATTACGCAACCAGCTTCCATTAAGGTAGCGGCGGTACCATCTTTAGTAATAGCTAAGCCAATAGGCATAGAAGAAGGATAGACGCTCATATCAAAGTAGCCGTTGCCGATACTCTGATCCTTGAGAATGGCTGCTGCCTCTACAATGTTTTCATACATACCGCCGGAGCAACCTACGATTACACCTTGATCGCAAGTAACTTTACCATCTTCATTTATGCAATGGTGCAAATCGAGGGTGACTTTGCCGCCTAATTGTTTGTTGCAATCAGCTTCGATCTTAGTAAAAATACCTTCGGGATCGGCTTGCAACTCATGGATAGTGTAAGCTTTGGAGGGATGGAAAGGCAGAGCGATCATCGATTCGATCTTGCTCAAATCGATATGGACAACCATATCATAATAGGCACCGTTGCCGGGTTTGAGTTCTTTGTAATCTTCGGGGCGGCCTACTATTTCGTAAAATTCTTTGGTCGTTTCGTCAGTTTCCCAGATAGAGGAGAGGCAGGAAGTTTCGGTAGTCATAACATCGATACCGATTCTGAGGTCGTTGCTGAGAGTTTTGACGCCAGGGCCTACAAATTCCAAGACTTTGTTTTTCACGTCGCCGTTAGGGAAAGTAGCGCCTACTAAAGCAATAGCTACATCTTGAGGGCCAACGCCTTTTTTAAGTTTGCCGTCAAGGTAAACCAAAACGACTTGGGGAGCGGCTACATCGTAGGTATTCTTAAGCAATTGCTTTACCAATTCGCCACCGCCTTCACCTATGCCCATAGTACCGTAGGAGCCGTAGCGGGTATGGCTATCAGAGCCTAAGATCATTTTGCCGCAGCCGGCCAAGCGCTCGCGGGCGTATTGGTGAATTACGGCTTGGTTGGCCGGTACATAGATACCGCCATATTTTTTAGCTGCAGAGAGACCGAAGGCGTGGTCGTCTTCGTTAATAGTGCCACCGACAGCGCAGAGACTGTTATGACAGTTGGTCATAGCGTAGGGAACGGGGAATTCTTTAAGACCGGAGGCTTTAGCCGTTTGGATAATGCCTACAAAGGTAATGTCATGGGAGATAAGGGCGTCAAATTTAATTCTCAGATGTTTGGGATCTGAGCTGACGTTGTGGTGCCTCAAGATAGAATAGGCGATAGTCTTCTCGCGAGCTTCATCCGGAGCGGCCATTCCTTGAGCTTGGTCTGCGTAGATTATCTGGCCATCTACTAAGTAAGCGCCCTTTTTGATAACTTCCACCATGTGGTTCTTCCTCCTTAGTTTCCTATCCGTCTGCAGCAATTTTTCTGCATTAATAACGCTGTTAATTCGTCATATAAGCAAAAAGCCTACTGCAAAAAAATTAAATGTTAAAAATATTTTTCCGAGGCCGCCAACTTATCTAAAAATATGGTTACGCTTAAAAGATCGGCAGAGCCTCCGGGACTGATTCGCTCCTTTATAAACAAATCGTCTAATTGGCAGGCGGCCTCGTGTGTGTAGTGCTCGTGCAAGGCAGCGCAGGCTTCCTTGGCCCACGCGGCCTTAGTGGCGCCGACTCGATTGAGAATATTGGTATCGTCTAAGTCGGCGCCAATCAATAAAAGCGTGCGCACCAATATTTCATCTTGGTCAAGCTGTTGCTTTTTGAGGTCTCTCAGGTAAGGTAAATATTTCTCTATTACCTGAGCAAAGCCGCTTTCAGCTTGACCGCGAGCCCCGCAGGCGCCGTATTGCAAATACATGCGCTGTCCGTGTGTTAGGGCGGCAGTTGGCCGCACCTTGATGTCTGGTTCAGCGTTGTTAAGTGATACGGCGCCTGTTGCCTGGGTAGCGTTGGTAGCCTGCGCTGCGAGCGTGTTTAGGTCGGCCAATTCGCGTTGGCAGAGCCCTTGGCTCATTTGGGCCACGAATTGGCCCAGTGCAGCGGGTTGCCAGCCCGACCTGTCGGCACTGCGGCAGCAAGCTTGGCCTGCTGAGGCACACAAAAGGCCCAAGGCAAAGAGGGCGCCCTTATGGGTATTGATATTGTTAGTGGCCGCAAACATGTCTTTTTCAGCCGCTAAACCCAAGATGCGCACATAGTTAAAAAGCTCTTGTGGCGGCTTTTGAGCTAGATCTTGTCCAGCTTGGGCCATAATAGCAAAGTGCGGGCGCAAACTTAAGGCGCTCCGAATAAAAGTATAAAAGTTCATATCACGGTGAGCGCCATTATTGCGCCTGTCAACTAATCCAGGCTTAGGAGTAGCGGCCACTTCCAAAAGCAAGGCTTCCAAGGCGCACTCTGCTACATATGTGCTCACTCGGTCGGGCTGGCTCATAGTTGGTGTTGGCGGAGCGAGGCTATTACTTTTTGGCCTGCGGGCGAAGAAAAATAAGCGAACGTGGAGGGCGGCACTAGATTTTTTGTTTCAGCTAGGCGACCTTCGCCAAGTAAAGCGCGAACACGGCTGGCGCTGACAGGCTGCCCGTCATTTTGCAAGCGCTCGATAATGTCAACTTTTATATCGTGTGATGGCAAAATTTGGAGCATAGTTTCGTTAAAAATTTGTGTAAAAGGATCGAGTGGCTCGCTGCCAACAAAACGTATTTTGACATTAAGGCTAGGAGCAATATGACGGGCAAAAATATCTAGAACCAACTGAGCTTGCGCTTGAGCAGCTTCGCCCATTTGTTTTAAAAAGTAGGTGGGGAAGGTCGCTCCGGAAATAATATAATTTCCGCCATCTAAAATTTTGGCATTGTCTATAGAAGCACAGCCTTCTTCTACTAAACGGTAACGATCTTCATAGGGAAATTCGGAGCGATCAGCTCGCACGGGAAATATATATAAATTATCGCAACGTTTGGCAGTTTCTTGAACTAAATACAAATGGCCTAGTGTAAAAGGATTGGCATTCATAACAATGGCTCCATTTAAGCCATCTTTTTTATGGCGAGCCAAACTGTTTTTTAAGCGAATAATGCCACGTTTAGAGCTTTCCAATAAAATTGCTTTGGGAGAAGTGCCGACAGTATAAAAAGCTAAGCTCTCGAAAATATGTTTATTCTCAGGCTTAGTATAGACGAATATATTGTCGGCACCTTGGCTAATAACTTCGGATCGCAAATGGGAAATGAGAGTATTTACCAAGCCCAAGCCGCGAGCTTCTTCCGAAACGGCTACACACTTGATAATGTTGCCATCAAAGCCTCCGCCGCAAATAATTTCACCTTGATTGTTATATAGCACGGCATAATATTGCAAATTGTCGTCTAAACGCAGCCCGGCTTGAGCTAAAAAGGTTATCAAACGTTGTCTTTCCAAGTCGGAAGTTAAATTCAATTGCAGCGGAGTAAAAATTTCACTTTCCACTTTTTAAGCAAACTCTCCGAAATATTGATCAGCTTTTTTTTGTATGTAGCTTATAAGTTCTTTGACGCTGTGGGCTCGACTGCGTGCGCATACAGGGGCAGGATTGTTGCAAATAAGACAAGTTCGAGGAACTATATCTAATTGAGTGCGGCTGATTTGGCCTTGCTCGGTATGCACATCGAAATCCCATAAACGCCCCAATGGGTGGGTATCTTCTAGATTGCAAGTTAGGCGTTTTAATTTTTCCGCCTTTAAATCAACTACAAAATACCCTTCGCATCCGGTATCCAATATTTTAACCGTGCTCCAAATGATCTTAGATCCTAGAGTTTTCTTTAACTCGGAACAACCCAGAGCATGAAGTTTCTCGCTTAAAGGAGATCTTTTAACTGGCCCTGGCATATTGACCATAAAGCTAACGAGGGGCAATTTATATTGTCTGAGAAGTTGCTGCTGAAAAGCACAGCGTTTATCGCGACTTTTCAACAGCAATTCCAGCTCTATATGTGGTCCGCTAATCGGTAACACCGTGAACTAAATCCAAAATAGTGCCGTCAGGAGCGGTAACTACAGCGACGATTTTTTCAGTGAACTCTAAATCATCAGGTTTACCTACAACCTTTTCGGCCATCTCCTTAAGTTCATGAATATCATAAACTTTCATACCGGCCGCTACTAAGCGTTCTTTTACTTCGGGACGGTTGGGGTTGACGGCAATACCTACATCGGTAACTAAAACGTCACAGTCGTGACCGTCGGTACAAATAGTGCTCACTTTATCACGTACGCAAGGAATACGACCGCGAATTAAGGGAGAGACGATAATGGCCAAGTCTGCGCCTTTGGCAGTGTCAGGATGGCCGCCGATAGCACCGCGAATAACGCCATCGGAGCCAGTCAATACGTTGACGTTAAAGTTGACGTCAATTTCCAAAGCGGAAAGCACTACTATATCGAGTTGGTTTAAAATTGAACCTCTGTTGAAAGGAGTAGCGTATAAAACGCCGTCAACCTCGTGATGGTTGGGATTACGACGCAAAGAAGCAGCAGCTTCAGTATCGAAATCTTGTACGTCCCACAGAGTCTCAATTAAACCTTGCTCATGCAACTTGACAATTTGTCCAGTAATACCGCCTAAAGCAAATCTAGCTTTGATGCCTTTTTCGATCATAGAATCGGCCAAGAAGCGAGTTACGGCCAAAGAGGCACCGCCAGTACCCGTTTGCAAGGACATACCGTCGCGGAAATAACCGGAATTGATAATAACTTTAGCGGCTGTCTCGGCAATCATAAGATCGCGTGGATTGCTAGTAAAGCGAGCGGCTCCGGCAGAAATTTTGGAAGGATCGCCAATAGAATCAACCAGCACCACATAATCTACTAAGGTACCTTCGATGCTTTGTACGGCGTTGGGATACTTTACGATTTTGTTGGTGATAATGATAGTTTTATCGGCATATTGGGCGTCAACTTTGGCATAGCCCAAACTTCCGCATTCTGCTACGCCCTCTACGTTTTCGTCTAAGCATACTCCGCTGGCATTACCGTAAGCGTCGGAAACGGGAGCGCCTAAGAAAGCTACGTCAATATGTAACTTGCCATCAGCAATAGCGGCAGCACGTCCGCCGTGGGAGCGGAAGATAACCGGTTCATCCATAAGGCCGCGAGAAATTTCGTCGGCTAAACGGCCGCGACAACCGGAACTTTCAACGTGAGAGACGACGCCATTTTTAATATGCTCAACCAAAGGAGCGTGGACGCTAGTTAAAGAGGAAGAGGCCACGCGCAAGTTTTTAAAGCCCATTTTGGCTAAAACATCCATAACCTGGTTGAGTACTTGGTCGCCGTTGCGGAAATGGTGATGGAAAGAGATGGTCATGCCATCTTTTAAGCCGCAGAGCTTGACAGCTTCTTCGATGGAGTTGACAATTTTATTATTTTTCTTCTCACGCTCGGGAAGCGGAGTAGGATCCTTTTCGGTTACGCGAGGATCGACATCTACACCGTAAATGCCCAAGCCGAGATCAGCTGCCACCTGTTCTGGAATTTCATGTCCGATAAGGTTTTTCATGTTGCGTTATACCTCCGAAGGGGAAATGATTCCTGAAATGACGGCCAGTTCGATAACTCTTTGAGCTCTGATGGCTACGGGCTTATCGACCATCTTACCATTTAAGCTGATTACGCCGGAGCCCTTAGCTTCAGCTTCTTTAATGGCGGCTACAACTCGCTTAGCCTTTTCAATATCTTTGGCAGTGGGGTTGAAAACAGAATGGACGGGAGCAATTTGGCGTGGGTTAATTACGCTCTTGCCGTCGAAGCCCAAGTCTTTGATAAGCCTGGCTTCATAAAGTAATTGCTCTTCGTTGTTGACGTCGGAATAAACTGTATCTAAAGCGTCAATGCCAGCAGCGCGGGCCGCTAAAACGATAGTTTGACGAGCTAACTGAAGCTCAGCGCCGGTTTTGGTGCGCTGACATTTCATATTGGCACAAAAATCTTCGGCGCCTAAAGCAATGCCGATCAATCTCTGTGAAGCAGTAGCAATTTGGTAAGCATTGACTACGCCCAAAGCACCTTCAATAGCGGCCATCATCAGAGTATCGCCTACCGGACGGCCGTGTTTTTTCTCCATCTCTTCGATGACAGCTTCGCAATCGGTAATATCTTTGGGAGTTTCGGTTTTGGGCATACGCAAAACGTGAGCTCCGGCGGCTACCATTGCTTCTACATCAGCTCTACCGTAAGGTGTGTCTAAAGGATTTATGCGGACAACAATTTCGGTGTTGCCGTAGTCGATAGTTTTTATGGCTTGATAGACAAGCTGCCTGGCGGCATCTTTTTCGGCCATAGACACGGAGTCTTCAAGGTCGAACATGAGAGAATCCGAGCCATAGATATGGGCGTCTCTCATCATACCGGGATTATTTCCCGGTACAAACATCATAGTTCTGCGGAGTCTTTGCTTCTGTGCCATAATTTTCGCCACTTCCTTACTTTTTTACCAAGAATACTCGTTGCTTTGACAAGCCCTGTAAATGGCAGTTTTGACTCTGGCTTTAACTGTGCAGTCTAAAGCGCCTTTGTCTACAGCCGTGACGACGACACCGTCCACGCCGAGCTCAGCGACGGTTTCTTTAATGACTTTAGTAATTTGGCGTCCGTACAGCTTCATAACTGTACTGCTGAGATCTACTTCTACGCCGGGAGTATCGGCAGATTCTACTTCGATATGGATATCGCCAGATTCTAAGGTACCGGCTTCGGCTTTGGTAACTAACTTCAAAGTAATTGCCCTTCCTTTTATCGTTGGAGAGGTGTGTGCCAAACTCTGAAATGATCAGACAGCTCAGGACTAAGGTAAGTCCCACACTAACGGCCATAGATATTTCTATTAAATAGGCAAAAAGCCTTTGCCAGTTGAACAGCTTTGGCAGCTTAATTTTTTTTGAAAAATTGTATTTTTTATAAGATTATCTTAACAATAATGCTTATTATTGTTAATAATTAAGTGAACTTGTGGCTATTTTCGCGATAGCCTGGACTAAAAATAGGCAAAAA
>SFMI01000225.1 GCA_004554425.1 Candidatus Saccharimonadota bacterium
AAGGCTCCGTTTCGGCACATTTTTAGCGGAGTTTAGCCTATAGCAAAGCGTAAGGCTTTTCTATGCCTGGAGCTTGCTATAGGCGTAAACGCAGCCAACAAACCTGAGAAACGGAGACTTTTTACGCTTAAACCTTACTTTCGCAATTGACTATGAAATGTTGGCTTGCTCTGAAATGAACGCGCCATAAGCACATAAAACCGCACTTACCTAAATGAAATTTATATCCACAAAAATGTTCGTTATACCCACCGGAGAAAACTTTATCGCGTCAGCGATCTTCAGAGGAGGGATATAACGAACTTATCAACGAGGCTATAAATTTAACATTACGTGTATAGCACAAGATTTTTTGTGATTTTTTATTTTAGGGGCTTGACCAAAATAAATGCAGGTGTTAAAATTCGCGTGTTCCTTGAGAGAGGGACAGAGAGATTCCGACATAGCTCAGCGGTAGAGCAATCGGCTGTTAACCGATCGGTCGTAGGTTCAAATCCTGCTGTCGGAGCCAACTTTATATTCCGACATAGCTCAGCGGTAGAGCAATCGGCTGTTAACCGATCGGTCGTAGGTTCAAATCCTGCTGTCGGAGCCATTGCGTAAAAGAATAGATAAGGCACAACAAGCATTCAATCTTTACAGATTGGATGCTTTGTCTTTTTTGTGTAGATTTTGAAATTGTTCTCTCCTCTTCTCTTTTACTAAAAAGAGAGTATATGAAATAGCTTTAAGCAGGGATTGTTGGGAAACCAAAGAAATTCGTCCCTAAAATTTAGAGGTTTGCGGTTTTTCGATTATGCTGAATAAAAAGTTTTTCCTTAGTTTTGTTTTAGCAATAGCAGCCCTTTGCATGTGGGCTCTTCCCAGCCAGGCCGGTTTGCTCAGCAATGTCGGCTTAGAAAAATTTACCGGAACTTTGACAGAAGTGTCCAATATTTCTGTCAATGTAGTCAATTATGAGCATCAAAAAGTCGTCACGGCTTTTGTTCCCGCTGAAGTCGGTTATAAAAATAAACTTCAGCAAAGCTTCCGTCCCGGCGACAAAGTGCAAATCAAAGTTTCTCGCGACAAACAAAGCGGTCGCTATATTCTGGCTTCCATTAAGAAGTTGAATAAATAATTTTGTACAACTAACCACGATAAGATAAAAAGGCTTGAAGTACGTCTTCAGGCCTTTTTCTTTTCAACAACTTCCAGGCAGGATGTGCAAGAGCAAAAACAAAAACACATCCTCAATTATTTTTCTTCTTTTGGGAGGACATTTATGAATACTCGTTGGTTACGCCACGCGGCTCTGGCAGCTTTATTAGGTGCAAGCGCAGTCTCTTACGTCTGCACGCCGGCTGAAGCTGCCGACCCTACTGTTCCTGTGCGAGTTGTCACTCAAGTAAAAGGCGGAGTTTTAGAAATAAGCGTCACTTGGGCCAACGAGGCCTCCCCCATTTTCAAATCAGAATATAGCAGCGGAGCAGCTAGAATAACCATCGATGGCGCTTCCTTAAAAGGTTCCACCCAAGTTATTCCCTTAGAAGGCAACAACGCCAAAGAGGCTCTCATTAGCCAAGTTGACGATGAAACTGTAGTCGTTAATATCCGTGCTGAAAATGAGCCTCACATTAAAGTTTTCCAAATTCCGACTGTCAAAAATGTTAAAGGCGTAAAATACGTGCTGCCCATAAACTTACTTAGCACTAAGCCTTCCGTTGCGCCTAAAGCTGACGACAAAAAGCCTACCGTTGCTCCCAAAGCTGACGACAAAAAGCCTACCGTTGCTCCCAAAGCTGACGACAAAAAGCCAGCCGTTGCGCCTAAAGCTGACGACAAAAAGCCTACCGTTGCTCCCAAAGCCGACGACAAAAAGCCAGCCGTTGCGCCTAAAGCTGACGACAAAAAGCCTACCGTTGCTCCCAAAGCTGACGACAAAAAGCCTACCGTTGCTCCCAAAGCTGACGACAAAAAACCTACCGTTGCTCCCAAAGCTGACGACAAAAAGCCTGCCGTAGCACCTAAAGCTGACGACAAAAAGCCTGCCGTTGCTCCCAAAGCTGACGACAAAAAG
>SFMI01000226.1 GCA_004554425.1 Candidatus Saccharimonadota bacterium
TACTGTAGCGATTTAATAAAACCAGAGGAAGAAAATAAAGCGGAGATAACTTCTAAGAAGGAAGCTACACAGGCAGATGGACAAAATGAGCAAGATCATAAAGTTTTAAAGCACATTTTTCCATGGATGAAGTAGAAGATAAAAGGTGTCTGGGAAAAAACTAATTCCTAAGACATGAAAAAAGAACGATGATTTCCTTTTCGATTTCATCGTTCTTTTTCTATACTTTAACTGCCTTCCTTGATATTATTAAATCGCTACAGTATAAAAAGAAAGAAGACAATCTCAATGTATCAAAATTATACCACAGGCCAGACTGCTTTAACACTTAATTTAGACTTTACTATACCTAACAATCACTTGGCAACAGTGATCGGCTGGTTCGTCGATTCGATTCCAGAAGACGTCCTATTGGGCGATTCTGCCAAAACCGGGCGTCCTGCCTATCACCCTGCTATGATGCTTAAGATCTTGCTTTTTGCTTATTCTCGCAGAGTATTCTCAGGCAGAAAAATTGCGCTGATGTTAGAAGAAAATCTACCAATGATGGTATTGGCTGAGCACCAGCAGATTTCATACCATACCATCAATAATTTTAGATCGAGCGACCACGCCAACGAATTGGTCAAGAAATGCTTTCTTTACTTTACCAACCTACTGGAACAAGAAGGCTTGATCAACGAAGGGGCTATCTTCATCGACGGCACGAAAATCGAAGCCGATGCCAATCGCTATAGCTTTGTCTGGCGCAAGGCAGTTGAAAAGTATCATGAAAAGCTCAAAGGTCAAGCAGTTGAACTATATGATGAACTGATTGCCAAAGAAGTCGTCAAAGCAATGGCAAAAGAGCAAGTACAAACCAGTCAGGGGTTGACGGAGCTAGCGCAAGAAACGGAAGCTGAAATTGAAAAACTGACTGAAGAGATTGCCCAAGAGCCTAAAGCCATTCCTGGCGGCTCGGCTAGAAAAGCAAAAAGACGAGCTCTAAAAAAGCTGCTTCATAAGCTAAGAAAAGACTACGTGCCTAGAATGAAGAAGTATGAAGAGGCAGAAGAAGTCTTTGCTGGGCGAAATAGCTACTCTAAAACCGACCACGATGCGACGTTCATGCATATGAAAGAAGACCACATGAAGAACGGCCAGCTCAAGCCAGGCTATAATATCCAAGTCGCTACAACGGATCAATACGTAGTCGATTTTGCTTTGTATCCCAATCCGACTGACTTTAAGACGCTAGAGCCTTTTTTAAAACAGATGACGACAATGGACAAGTTCGATAAGATCGTCGCCGATGCTGGCTACGGCAGCGAGTACAACTACTCAATGCTTGAAGAAGAATATTCAGACAAGCAGTACTATATCCCTTATACCATGTACGAAAAGGAACAAACTAGAAAGTACAAAAACGATCCAACTAAGCTAGCCAACTGGTTCTATGATGAAGAAGACGATTACTACCTTGATCAAAACGGCGTTAGGTTTAGCTTCAAATGTTATAGTCGGCGTAAAGATAAATCGACTGGTCAGGTTCGCGATTTTAAGGTTTACGAAGCGGATAAATTTCAATTAACGCCAGAATTAGAGCGTTTAGCCAAAACCAAGAGCGGACGCCAGCGGCAGGTTCGCTATAATCCTAACTGGCAATACTTAAAAGAAAAAGCTAAAGGAGTTCTCCAAAGTCCTGAAGGCAGGTACATCTACAGCAAGAGAAAGTATGATGTGGAGCCAGTTTTTGGACATTTGAAGAACGTTTTTGGCATGCGTCGAACTCATTTAAGAGGCAAAAAGAAGGTTGAAACTGATGTGGGAATAGCCTTCATGATGATGAATTTAAGCAAATATTGGAACAGAAGATGGTCAAAGGACCAATCTTCTTTACACAAAAATAAAAATAACAAGAAAAAGACGGTCAAGCAACTCAAATTAAGAGTTGGATTGATCGTCTTTTGGTATCTGAAAGTTAGTTTTTTCCCAGACACAAAGTCACAAAATATTGAAATTTTGCGACTTAAGCATATACAAGTAATTTTATTTTATAAC
>SFMI01000227.1 GCA_004554425.1 Candidatus Saccharimonadota bacterium
ATTCTGCCTGGCATGCCGAGCCAGCGCTGACCGGTTTTTTCAAAAATTTTAGCTCCTCTGACAACTACTGGCCCTAATTGAAAAACAACTCCGGCCAAAGCAAAGCCGCTGTCATATTTAGTAATGCTCTTTATTGCAAAATCTTCCAACATAACTTTTCCCCCATAAATATTGGTTATGCATGTAACCATAAGCGAAAAGAATTTTGCTTTTGATTACGCTTCAACTATACCGTAAGACTTTTAACTGCAAATTACTTGAAAATAACGGGAAGTTTGCCAATATATAGACATATTGTAAACGTGAATTTTGATGTTTTTTTTAGACATAGCATTTTTCTTTAGGCGGCAAGTTTGCTTTTAAGCTAACTTTGATTTAGCATAGCTTAGCTATGTCAAGAATACGTTTCGGAATTGAATTACCCAACACTATGCCCTGGCCGGAATTGCGTATAGCGGCTTTGACTATGGATAAACAGCGCTGGCGCGGCTTATGGACTTACGATCACTTAATGCCTTGTACAGCTGAAGAATTGCCTTTAATTGTAAATTCTGTGCAAGAATGCGAAGAAGGGCCCATATTTGAAGGTTGGAGCCTGTTGGCAGCTTTAGCCTCTATCACTGAGAGAGTACGCCTAGGTACTATGGTTACTTCGGCAACGATGCGTCATCCCGCTTTGCTATGTAAAATTGCTATTACTGTTGATCATATCTCTTCCGGAAGAGTAGATTTAGGCTTAGGTACTGGTTGGCATGAACACGAACACCAAGCTTTCGGCATTCGCTTAGGAGGCTTAAAGACTCGTTGCGATCGCTTCGAAGAGAGTGCCGCTTTAATAAATCGCCTTTTAAATGGCCCTTATCCTATTAGCTGGGAAGGCAAATTTTTCCATTTAGAAAATGCGCCTTTTGCTCCGACACCGATCCAAAAGCCTCTTCCTTTACTATTAGCTGGTGGTGGTGAAAAGAGAATTTTACCTACTGTCGCCAAATACGGAAATGGTTGCAATTTGTATGTAAATATGTTCTCTTCTTTGGAAGAAGCTAAGCATAAGCTTGAAGTGTTGCAACGCCTTTGTGAAGAAAATGGGCGCGATTTTGCTCAAATACGCAAAACTGTTACCATGTATGCTGATATTGTTGACGATGAACAAGAGGCCCATCGAGTTAGGCGTTTTATGGGGCAACATCTATACGATGAAGAAGCTGATGCCTTGCCTTTTGGCTCACCGCAAAGAATAATTGATGCCATAGAACCTTTGGTAGATTTAAGTATTGATGAAGTTATCTTTAATGGCCCTTATCCAAGTCCAGAGCGTTTGGCACGTTTAGATAGCGAAGTGTTGAGCGCTTTCGATTAAATAAAAAAAAGCCCGCTTTCTAGAAAAATTAGCTTCCTGAAAGCGAGCTTTTTAGCTTCAAAATTAAATTAGCCAGCGAGTTGTGCTACTTTCTTGCTGAATAATTCTGACAGTTTTATCGTAGAAATCTTGGGCTTCAGCTGGGGTATTACCTATACAAGTTACTCCAAACTTTCCATATTGCGATACTGCTCCTATCATATGGAAGATGACGCCGGTATTGGTGGTAGAATTGAAGTGCAACTTGGCATAGGTGATGATGTCTATTAAGTCTTCAGGCAGCAACCGCTTGTATTTTTCGGAAATTAAATTGTCTGAAGCTACGTAATATTTCGTCGAACCTCGTGGAGTAGTAAAAAGGCCAGTATTGGGATTGTAATGGCCTCCGGTTAAAAATTGTAGGCTGCGCAATGGGTGAGTTGTACCGCCTTTGCGCATATTTATTTCAATGGCGTACAATTTCCAAGGATTATCGGCACTAACTGGACGCTCTGGAATACTCGGTACGGCCATATAGTCTATAGAGACGCGCTCTACTAGTCCTTCCCGCGCTAAGCGTTTACCTATTTTTAGGCCGCCGCTATGGAGTACTGTTTGGAATGGATGGGCAGCCGGAAAGCGACAGCCCAAAAATACTTGACCGTCCTCTCCACCCATAATTTGGTCGTGA
>SFMI01000055.1 GCA_004554425.1 Candidatus Saccharimonadota bacterium
CCGTGGTAGGAATAATCTTATCGCGCATACGTAATTTGTAAGCATTGAAAGCAGCCGGCTCTTGCTTTTTGACGACAACTACGTCTTGGGCAGTGGCGGCTCTTTCCAAAGCTCTGTTGTACCAGAACATATAGTAGCAAGCGATACAAGCGATAAGGATACCGGCGATAATAATCATACAAGTAACCGGAGCATCGCCACGCATCCCATGACGTCTTATTTTTTTGAATATAGATAATGACATGATGTCCCACACCTCCAAAGTAAGCGTGCATCTTTAAATAGTTAATTTCACGGCTTGTTATTATACATATAATACGGCTAACGTTCAAACTTTATAACTAATATGTTAAAATATGGAGCCGATTAAGAAAAAAGATGAGCAAGAAAGGCTAACCTTTAGGCATATTTAAGTTTTTTTGCCTAAATTAGAGCTTTGTTTGCTGAAAAAGAAAGGAATTGATACAATTTTGAATTCTACGGTCAACGTTTTAGAGACTACCGAAATAGTTCGCCGCGAGTCTGAGTTGGTAAATATTAACCTTGAGGTTATAAAAAAATATTGCCGCGAGTGGGCCCTTCATCCTTTTATTACTCCCGCGTGGGATACTTCCGTGCATTATGACGGAAAAGGTGATCGTTTAGCCAACTATATTCTTCTTTTGGACAGTTTGAATTTCTGTTTCTGGCCAGATAAAGGACAGCCCAAATGGACTATCGAGTATAAAGGTCAGAAGATGGGCGGCTATCAGGCTTTGGCAGCCTCTTTGAAAAGAGCCATAGAAGAAGGCATCAATGTAGACGATGCCCACTGGATGGCTCAAGCTGATCTGGAACAAGTGCGTCACGTTTTCCGCGGTACTCAAGAAGGTGTAGAAATTCCTCTTATGGATAAACGCCTGGAGCACATTAACCAAAGTGGTAAAGTCCTTTTAGACAACTTTGGCGGCCAATACTCTCAAGCTATCAAGTCTTGCCAAGGTAGCGCTGTGGCCCTAGTTAATTTAATGGTGCAATATTTCCCCTCTTTCCGCGATATTCACACTTGGAAAGGCCACGAAGTGCGCATTTTGAAACGCGCCCAGATTACTGCCGTGGATATTTACGGTAGCTTCTACGGAGAAGGTTTAGGTAAATTCGAGGATATGGATTTGCTGACCGTTTTTGCCGATTATAAAATTCCTCAGGTACTTCGTGCTTTGGGTATTTTGGAGTATGCTCCAGCTTTGGCCGAAAAAGTAGATAATCAAGAGTTGTTACCTTCCGGATCCCGAGAAGAAATGGAAATTCGTGTGGGTATGATCTGGGCTGTAGAAGAAATACGTCGTGAGCTCAAGCGTTTAGGTGCTCCCAAGATGGCTTTGGAATTAGACTGGTTCTTATGGAATTTAGGCCAAGAGCCTTTGCCAGGCGAAAAGCCATATCATAGAACACGTACAGTTTTCTATTAGTTCTCTATATTTAAGGAAGCAGACAGGGCATATTTTTTTACCTTTCTACAGGTTTTTCCAAGCTCGGTCTGTAATATCGGGGGCTCCGATAGTCAATTTTTTTAGCATAGGTTTACAATAATGGCAGATTATTTTTCTTTTACCGAAAAAATGCGCTACGAATTGGGCACCGAAGCTCGTTTAGGGCGCATTGATACTCCTCATGGTAGTATCGAGACTCCTGAATTTCTTCCCGTGGGTACTTTAGCTACAGTTAAGGGCTTAATGCCTAAACAGTTGGAAGAACTGGGCGTCCAAGGTATGCTCAGCAACACTTACCATCTTTTCTTGCGTCCTGGCTCCGACATCGTCGAAGAAATGGGTGGCTTACATAAATTTATGAATTGGAAACGTCCGGTTATGACTGACTCCGGCGGTTTCCAAGCCTTTTCTTTAGGTGCAGCCCGTCAATTAGGTATAGGCAAAATAGGCGTATTTCCAGGTAACGGCGCTGACATGAGCGTCAGAAAAGGCGACGCTTACAAGCCATTAGCTCACATTGATGAAGACGGCGTAGTTTTCCGCTCCTTCCTTGATGGTTCCAAGCATCGCTTGAATCCGGAAATTTCTATTCGCATTCAGGAACAACTGGGTGCCGACATAATTTTGGCTTTTGACGAATGTACTTCACCGGCCGCTTCTTACGAATATACAGCTATGTCTTTGGAGCGCACTCATCGTTGGGCTGTACGCAGTTTGGAAGCTAGACGCGATACTCCTCAAGCTTTGTACGGTATCGTTCAAGGCGGCGAATGGCAAGATTTGCGCGAAAAATCTGTGGAATTTATTTCCTCTCTGCCTTTCCAGGGCTTTGCCATAGGCGGCTCTTTAGGCAAGAGCAAACACGACATGCATAAAGTGCTCGATTGGACTATTCCCGGTTTGCCCCACAATAAACCGCGCCATTTGCTCGGTATAGGCGAAGTAGACGACTTATTTGAAGGTGTGCAACGCGGTATAGATACTTTCGACTGCGTAATTCCTACCCGTTTTGCCAGAACATCTAATTTATTTGTACCTTACGATGTGCCCGGAGCCAACAAGCGAGGTACTTTAGTATTGCGCAATGCCGAATTTACTCACGATGAGCGGCCAGTTGATCCTAATTGTACTTGCTATTGCTGCCGCAACTTCTCACGCGCTTATTTGCGCCACTTATATAAGTCGGAAGAGATCTTAGGTAGCGTATTAGGCACTTTGCATAATATTCACTTTATGCTCACTCTTATGCGCAATATCCGTGCTTCTTTAGCCAACGGAACCTTCTTCGATCTCAAAGCCAAATGGTTAGATCGCAAAGGCGAGGCCCAAGAGGAGAAATAATACAAACTAAGTGAGGAAGTGCAGCGCTATGGCTATCGAGTTCAGCCTTATTATACCTACTTATAATAGGATAGGTGCTTTGCGCCATTGTCTAAAACATATTGAAAGACTCAATTTCCCCAAAAAAAGTTTTGAGGTAGTTTTAGTTGATGACGGATCTAAAGACGAAACTTCTCAACTCAAAGCCGAGGATTTTTCTTTCAATATAACTGTAATTCATCAGCCTAACAGCGGCACTTCCGCAGCCCGCAATTGTGGTATAAGGGCAGCCAAAGGTTTGATTTGCATGTTTGTCGACGATGATGTTATGCTTCATCCCGATCTTTTGCTGGAGCACCAGCACTTGCACAAAGCTGAGCCCAACTTGGTAGTACGTGGGCCGGTTATAAATTTTGCCTCTCTGCCCTGCCCTTTAGATACAGATGATGAACTCAGGCAATCGGCTTTGGCTGCTTCGGAAAAGCTTAACGAAACAGCTTGTCAACAATTGCGCCAAATTTCCGAGGCAAGTTTGTCTTTTGGTTCAGCCAATTCTTCAACTACTTCATTTTTAAGCACTGGCGCTCCCCAAGCGGCTCACAGCGACAAGGAATCGAGCGGCTTTTTCAATCGCTTGAATAATCTATGGAAAAATTGGAGCGGTGGCGATTTGCAAATGCTCAAACATTTTTCTATGAACTATCTCTGTACCAGTAACGCTTCTTTATACCGTCACCATTTAATCGCAGCCGGTCTTTTTGATACATCTTTTCCACGTTGGGAAGACGCTGAATTGGCTGTGCGTTTGAAACGTTTGGGACTCAAAAGGCGTTTTAGTCTAAATGCTATTGTTTATCATTTAAAGCCGCCGGAAACTTGGGAAGCTAGAATTAGAACAGCCCAAAAAGACGGTGCTTCAGCTGCAGAGCTTTATTTGCGTTATCCTAGCTTTTTAATGCGTTTGCGCAGCGGTTTGCACTTTGCCAACAGTTGGCGCAACCAATTATTTACCGAAGGGCCGTGGCAAGCGGCTTTAGCTGCCAGCGCTCGCGGTGAAAGTAAAGTTTTCCCTCAAAAATTCGCTCAAGATATGTTAATCGAAAAAGCGTATTTAGAGGCCGGCCTGAATAGGCTGAAGAGGACTCAATCTTTTTAGTCAGCAATATTTTGCAGATCATTGCAGCTAACTCAAGCAGCGATTGACAAGTGAGGACAAAAAATGGAAAGAAAAGATGAATTTGCCGAGCTGATGAAAGTTGAGGACAAGTATGAAGTGTCCGTTCAAATTTGCTCGCATAATCGCAAAAACGTCTTGCAAGTCGTTTTGGAGTCTTTAAAAGACCAAACCTTGCCTGCCGACCGTTTTGAAGTAGTTCTGGTAGACGACGGCTCAACTGACGGAACTAAGGAAATGGCTGAAGGTTTAGACCTTCCTTATCATCTGACCGTCCTGCGCCACGAAAAAAACGCCGGCCTCTCTACTGCCCGCAATACCGGACTTAGAGCTTGCCGCGGTCGTGTCATTTTAATTATTGATGATGATGTTATTGCCGATCCGGATTTGTTGCGCCAACACGTTTTAACTCACGCTTCTTACGACAAGATCGTTTGCAATGGTTGGGTAAATCACGTTTCCGAGCCTAAGCGTCCGGAGAATCCGCAATTTACTATGGCAGATATTTCTACCTCATTTTTCTGGACTTCCAATGTATCTGTAAAGCGTCGCCACCTTTTGGCTATTGGTGGCTTTGATGAAGACTTCAAAGAATACGGCTGGGAAGATCAGGAAGTGGGCCTGCGCTTGATGGCCCTGGGCTTAAAGAAGCAAAATAACTATAAAGCTATTGGCTTCCACGTAAAGCGCACTCCACAGCGCAAAGACATTCCCCGTATGCTTAAACAAGCCGAAGCCAAAGGACGTACCGCTGTGCTGTATGTTGAGAAGCACGATCGTCCGCGTTCACGTTTGTCTACAGGAATTCATGCTGCTCGCCTGGCTGTATATAAATTTACTCGCGTAGGCGACTGGTTACAAAAAATATGTTTGGAACGCCTGAACCGCCCGGAGATGAGTGACGACACACCTTTAACTGGCTTTGATGCTTGGTGCGCTCGCCAGCTTTCCACAATCCATTATTTCGACGCTATAGAAAATACTTTAAATAATGAGCAAAAATAAAGAACTTTCCGCTTCTGCCTCTCAGGAAAAAGCCAAGTTACCTTCCGGTGAGGAATGGAAATGGAATTTTCGTTTCCTAAATTTACTGATAATTACTACTTTATTTCGTATTATTTTCGGCGCTCTAGCTGAGCTAAAGTACGAAGAAGCTTATTATTGGCTATATAGTCAACACCTAGATTGGTCATATTTCGACCATCCACCTTTGGTAGGTTGGTTAGTTTATATTTCCACTCAATTAGGCGGAAATGCGGAAATTTGGGTTCGCTTGCCAACTATTCTCTGTTTTGCTGGAGCCCTTTTCTTTATTCATCGTCTGGCTTGCGATCTTTTCGGAGCCAAAACAGGTTTTATTACTGCCGTTTTGGCTTCGTCGCTGCCAGCTTTTGAAATTTACTCTATATTTGTTTTTCCCGACGCACCTCTTTTGCTTTTCTGGAGCTTGGTTATGTGTGTCGGTTATCGACTTTACGAAGACGAAAGGCCCATCTGGTGGCTAGTTATAGGCGCAGCCACCGGTTTAGCTATGCTAGCCAAATACCCCGGCGTATTGGCTCCTTTAGCTCCGATATTGATTATTGCCCTAAAGAAAAAGTATCATCTTTTCAAATGCTGGCAATTTTATGTCGGTATCATTTTATGTTGGTTGATCTTTAGTCCGGTTATTTACTGGAATGCTCAACACGAATGGGCTTCTTTCCTCTTCCAGGGCGTTTCCCGCTTCTTTGAAGCCAACAGCTGGTTAGATATTTTTGGCGGTTCTTTGCTTAATATTACCGCTTTACCCACTCCTTTCGGTTTGCTCCTTTTGCTTTGGGTTGGTTGGCAAAGCTGTAAGCGTATCAAAGACGAACGCTGGCTCTATTTGGTATGTGCTTTTCTACCTTTTGCCATTATAGTAGCGGCCGTAGCTTTGGTGCGTTTAGTGCAACTCAATTGGCCTTTGCCTGTTTATCCGGCCTTAATTATTGCCACAGCTGCCCTTTTAGAGGAACTGAAAGCCTGGTACAGTCGCAAATGGCAATTTATTTTAGGTGCCGTTTTTGTACCCGCCTTGTTAATCAGTTTAATTCCTTGGATTGCCATTTTCTTCAATTTGACACCTTTAAATCGTTTTAATGAAATTTATGGTTGGAAGAATATGGGCCAAACTGTATTGGAAATAGTTAGCGCCAACTATAACAATGGACAGTGTTTCCTTGCCGGTCACGGCTATCAGACAGCCAGCGAAGTAGCCTATTACACCAAGCTTCCTCAGCTCACCATAGCAGAAAATTTATATGGCGAACGCTCCAAAGGCTTCGATTATTGGAGCAAAAAGGGCGACTTTAAGGGCTGGAATTGCGTATACGTAGTAGCTGAAGAGCTACACAGCGACGGAAAATATCGTCCTCGTGATCCTTTCAATTTAGCTCAATTGAAAAGGTACTTTACCAGTGTAGATACTACAGGAAATCGCTTAACAGTTTTTCGCGGCGGTTCTCCTGTACGTCGTTACAAATTCTACTATTGCATCAACTACAAAGGCATTCCCAATTTGCAAGGTGAATTGGCTGGCGAAGATGTTTTGGAGAAGATTGGCTTAGACGTAGATGACGATCTCCACCAGAATGAAGCACAGTCTACTTCAAATAAAGTCAATAGCCCGGCCGCACAAGGAAACGAGGTGAAATAGAGTCATGGAAGCTTCAAAAGTTGCCTTATTGATAGTGGGACAAGAAATTTTAAATGGTAGCATAACTGACGCCAATATTGCCCATACGGCTAAAAAATTTTATGATAAAGGCGTAATTTTAGCTAAAGTCGAAATAGTCCCCGATAAGATAGACGATATAGCTGAAGCTGTAAAAAGGCTCAGCACGACCTACGACTACTTAATAACTTCCGGAGGCATAGGGCCTACTCACGACGACGTAACTGTCGAAGGTGTAGCTAAAGCCCTAGGGCAGCAAGTTATTAAGCATAGCTACCTGGAAACCGTTATCTCCCGCCACTACAAAGGCGCTACCCTTACAGCGGCTCAGAGCCGCATGGCCATGGTTCCTGCCGAAGCTGAGCTTTTGGTCTCGACTTCTCCCAGCGACGACTACTTCTTGCCTCAAGTTTATGTCAAAAATATTTATCTTTTGCCAGGCTTGCCCAAGTTGTACAGTCACTATTTAGAACACATTATGCCCGTATTTACTGGCGTACCTCTATTGCACGACGAAATTTCCATAAAAGGCATTGAGACTAAGTTAACAGCTGCTTTAAATCGTTCCGTGCATAAGTTCCCCCAAGTGCGTTTCGGTTCTTATCCATCCTTTGAACCTGGTCAACCCGATTCTTTTATTGTTAAGATTACTTTTGAGGCTCCTGACGAGGCCTCTTTGGCTGATTCTAAAGAATTCTTCCTTAAGCAATTGCCTCAGGATTTGAGCGTAATTTCCTAAAAATCCCAACAAAGGAACACCGCTCTTCACCTAAAAAGCATCTTTTCTAGTTAAGAATGTGAGGAAAAAAATGCGTAAAATCAGATTACTTTTAGGCGTAGTTTTAACAGCGGCTTTAATTTTGGGTTTATGCTCTCAAGATGTTTTAGCTGCTAAAAAACAAAAAGAAAAGAAAGACGAACATCCTGTAGCCGTCATAAAAGCTACTGTGGATCGCAACTCTTTTGACAACGAAACAACCGGCGTAAAGCGTACTTGTACTTTGTGGGTAAAAAATTTAAGTCGCGAGACTCAAAAAGATATCAAAGTTAACATTAAGATTTACGACAACAAACGTGAGTTGGAAGATTTAGACAAAACTATCGAAGAGCTCGATCCTGGCGCTAGAGAATTTGTCCACTTTAAGTGGGATGATTATAGCCGCAGCCACAAGCAAAAGATCAGAATCTGGCTTACTTATACTAACGACGAAGGCAAAGAAGTTACTTTCGAGGCTCCTACTCCCGTTTGGTAGATAATTTGTCCTAAAGCGTTCAAGCTCTCTTTAGCAAAAGAGCGGTTCGCTTGAAACTTTGTTCTATCAACTCTTTAGTTAATTAGCGACAAGGGCGAAGATCGCGCTTTTCGGAATGACGATAAAGGCGCAAGGTCTTCGCTCTTTTATTATGCCATTCTTTAATTTGAGTATAGCCTTGAAAATGTTTATTTTTAAGAACCTCTTCGGCACTGCCACCTATTTGCAATAGCAAAGAAGATTGAGGTAAAAACTCGTAATTGATAGGCACATAAATATCAATATCCAAAAGGCGCCCATACTTTTCTAAAGCTCTAAGCAATAATAAATCGGCATCTAGGCCGCGCCCTTGAGCAAACACAACAGCGGTAAAACGCTCTTCTTTGCTTTTGTCGAGCTGCGGCAAAATAACTTTCAAAATGCTATCTAAAAAAGCGGCTTCCTCAGTACGCTCAGCTCTTTCTACGGCAGCATTGTTGTTGCGCAGAGTACTTATACGCCAACTGCATCGGTTCAGAGCTTCATTGACAGGAATTGTGCCTGGAAAATAAATAAGTCCTAATTGCACAAACGACACCAAAGCCAAAGCTATAGCTACGCCGAAACGCCAAAAATGATATTGACCTATCCAGGCAAAAGCTAAACATAACCCCATTACTGTGGCTGGAAGCATATATCTAGCTGCCCCTGGCACTCCTAAAATTGCATAAATGGAAGCGGCTGATAAGCTCATAGCCACAATAAGAAACGCGGTATTTCTTTTAGCAATGTCTGGTTGCTTGAAAGCCCAAAATATTCCCAGCAGGCACCAGGTAAAGTAAAGCCACCAGCAGTTATTTAAAGCATAAAATAATTGGCGTAAACAAACTAAGCCGGAATAGTTTTGAGCTAAATCGCGACTACTTTTCCAAACAAGTTCTGACCAAGCGGCCCAATACCACCAACCACTCAAAGACAAAGCAGCCAGCAAGGCGACACTCACACCTAACCACGGTGAAACAAGTTTTTCGCTATTTTCCGCTTTTTCATTTACTTCTGAAGACGATAATTGTGTTCGCTTAGCAACAACCTCTCGATGTAAATTTAAACTTAGAATTTCCTGGCCTATACGTACAGTAGCCGTTTCAATTTCGGGAGACTGTGCAATTACTTCACCTTCTTTACAAGTTTCAGACGGAGCTGAAACGAGCATAAAAAGCGCATACGCCCCAAGAGGTAACATATAAAAAATTAATGCCCACTTGGTAAGTAATCCTAGGCCTACACAAATGCCGAAAAGCAAAGCGTACCCCAAACGACGGAAATTTTCTGAAGCTAAATAAGTAACTAAAGCTGAGGTTACAAAAAGTGTCTCACCTATTTCTAAAAAGAGACCACGACTATACCAATTGAGCCATAAGTTGCCGCTATTAGCCAAAAGAGCCAGAACACCGCCCCAAGGGCCCCCTAGCCGACGGCCAAGAGCGTATACAGCATAACCTAATGGAATAAGTAAACAAGCTTGAGCCGTGGCCGCTGCTTGAGCTGAAAATTGTTGACCATTTACCCAAGCTCCCAAGCAATAGAGCCAACTGCTTAAAGGAGGATAGCCGCTTAAAGGCATAGAGCCACCATTACGGAAAAATTGCCAATAGTGCCAAGCCTCACGAAAAGTACGTCCCGAATGCTCTCCTAAAAGCAAAATACCATTTTGCAACCAGCTATTAACTGACCAATAAAGTAAAAGGCCAAAAATTAAAGGGAAACAATACTCATACCAACGCCAGCGGCTATCTTCTCTGTTGCTCATAAGCTCAAGCTTTTCTCAGCTAATTAAGCCTCTACCTTTGTTCTTAAACCGACATATCAACGCAAAAATTATGATTTTGACAAGCAAAAATAGATTTTCAAGGAGGTACGGTTGCTTAGCTCAAATTTAGGATCTAAAATAATAACTTGAAGCAGAACTAAATTAAAGGGAGTTAAGAATATATGGCTTCCAAAACGGTCAATTTCAGTGTCCGTATGGATACTGAAGTGAAAAAACAGTGCGAAGAAATTTATGGCCAATTAGGTGTGAACTTAACGACGGCTATCAACGTTTTTTTGCGGCAGTCTATACGCTCTAAAGGCTTTCCTTTTGAAGTGAGACTAGACTCTCCCACTCCGGAAATAGTAGAAGATAAACCGGCCCCTTCTCTAAGCGAAAATTATCCTAACTTAGTATAAAAAAACAAAGAAGGCGCTGACAAACAAAGTCGGCGCCTATTATGTAGCTAAACTAAACTCGTATTGCTTTGAAAGTAATCCTCGAGTTTAACGCAAAGTTTGCCTCGATCTTCCTTGCTGAGTGTGCCCAAAGCTCTATTTATGTCCGAATCGCTACATTCGTTGGCTTTACTGCGTCGTTGCAGCGAATTACCTAATGAAGCGCCACCAGCTGTTGCACAAGCAAGAGGCAAGGCCAGAAAAATAGAAATATTTCCGTTTTTTTCTTCTTCAAGTTTGTTATGCAACTTAGTAAGCATAGCTAAAGCGTCAGCACAACCTTTACAAGCTGCTTTAATATATAAGTCCACAGCTCTGAGACAGTCCCAATCTAGCATATAGAAATTGCCAAGTTCATACATAGCGGCAGGATATTCTTCTGCAGACGCTTCTTTATACCACTTAAAAGCGTCTCGTCTGCAGCACTTATTGTTATAATAGTTGCCTGCTTCGTACATGGCATCGACACGTCCCTGTCGACCGGCTTTTTCGTACCATTGCACAGCCTCGTCTTCACGCCCTAGCTCTTTAAGCTGATTGGCATATTCAAACTGAGCTTGAGCGCTGCCGCTTTCGGCTCTCTGTCTCATTCCATCCATTAAAAACAACCCCTAACCGCAAAAATATAAAATTAGATGTGAACATCAAGTTCGCAATTGAAGTCACTCGCGTAGATATACCACTTTTCTACTGCTTAAGTCTA